>JAIUYC010000514.1 GCA_020216575.1 Coleofasciculus sp. S288
AACGTGCGATCGCACAATTCTATCAATTCATCTGGAAACTCTTTTTCCTGGAATACCTCATTTTCCCAGCCGCCTGCCTGTTGGCTTAACCAAAAGCTGACTCGATGTAGTCTTGTAAGATGATTCGATATCCTGCCACTAATACAGGTTGACCAAGCTGCACGGGTGGCAGTTGTAGGATTGTATCAGGGGCTGAATCGGGATGCGATCGCCCAGACATGCGCTGACAACGAACCAAGGCGACATCAAACCGACAGGGAAGATTTTCCAAGTCTGGGTGTTCACATAGAAACAATTCAGCCGTTCGCCAAAGTTTAGCTTGCTTTGTCGGCGTAATTGCCAGTAAACCATCTGCATCCCAGTTTCCCCGACTGCGAGTTTTCACCTCGATAAATACCAGAAGAGGTGAGGGGGGGAGGGGGTGAGCGGGTGAGCGGGTGCAACGGAGATTGAGTCGTTGATTAGTTTCAAAGCTTGCTATGGAATTCTCCCACTCCCCAGTGCCAGAACAAGCAATCAAGTCTATCTCTCCCCAACGGCAATGCCAACGATGATGTAAAATTACCCAACCTTGTGTCCGCAGCCACGCAGCCACTACCTGTTCTCCTAGTTTTCCAAGATTGGGCATATGGTTTTGAGCCACAGATATCAAGTTCCTTGAACTAGAGAACTTGCAAACCTCGAGCTTTCTGAGTCCAAGCGTCCTGGAATAACAGTTTATTGGACATTTTGATGTCGAATGGATGGGGCGGTTCCTGTATAAATGAGGCAGAACCGTGGTTATGAGACTCGACCAAACTGACTACCCAGGGTAAAAAGTCCAAAATTTCCTCAGGTAGTAAGGTTAACTCGAAGTGCCAACTCTGATTCAGCCCTTGACAGTCTTTTCTCCACTTGATAGCTGCGTCCATACCGCCCCCTTTATTAACAGATAATCGCAGAATAAATGGGCGTTCAGGGATTAATTCATCAGGTGCTGTGTAAACATAAATACGCACATAATTTAGTCTTTGCCTGTTATCTATCCAACAGGCTATAGGGAGATTACCTAGAGATGGATTACCATTAGTAATAGTCACTGGCACTTTCATTGCCGCAGCAAAAAGAGAGTAGAATTCACGCCTTAGCTGAGAAACAATGCGTATTGATTCGGGAGTCATAAGCAATTCAAAATTCAAAATGGGTCAACCTAAGTATTGCCAGTGTCTTGGCTGCTTCCTAAATGCCAATTAAAGCAAGGACAGCTTAGGACTGAATCTAACCTGAAATTAGATTTGTATGGCATTGAAGAAACTCTATCTCCCAGCCTATAGGCAATTGCATTCGATTAACAGTTTTATAGTTTATAATATAAAGTACCTATTAAGCCAACCAGTTCGGTGGGTTAGGCTGATTCTCAAACCTTCAGCTATTAGTGCTTAAGTAATGTTGCTGAAGGAATGGAAAGAATCATGATACTCAAACATACTTGCCCTTGCTGCGATTACCTTCTATTGTGCCATATACGATCGCAAGGAGTTTACTGGCTTTGTGCCTATTGTTACCAGGAAATGCCAATCCTAGAAGCTTTAGTAGAGATTCAAGCGAAGAGTACGCTAGAAGCACTCACCTACAGTAGTTTTAATTCACAAACGAGTCAGACAGGCAGAGTTTGTTCTTTAGCCTAAACCTCACAAAAGAGACTTTTTGATTGGATAAAGATTAATAGTAACCCTCATGACACCAACAAGTTTGGAGATTCAACGCCACATCCATTCCCTAGAAATAATCAGTCAGGCGCTCACCCCTAAGCACCCAAAGAATCAAGAAATGCTCAAAAATGCTATCGATGGGGACATCAACAATGGGATTCCTGGCGAACTGCAGCACGAACTGCTGATGCTATATGAGGCGAAAGCAAAGATTGAGGAGGCGATCGCAGCCTTGCAAAAGTACCAGGAAGTCAAGGAAAATGACTAAGTGACCAGACAGCTTATTGGCTACCTAGAGAAAGTGAGTATATTATCCCAATGTTTCCTATTTAATTTATTTATAAAAAGGTAAGAACTCTTACGATTATTAACCCTGTTACTTTATCTGCTTGTTTACCTAGAGAAAGGGCATAAAGTTAAGCCAGCTTGTAATTGTGGATACAAAAGCGGAGAAATCCGTGCTAGATTTTGGCAATTTTGTCCTAAGTCCAAACCTGACAGAAAATACCAAGTGCAAATTAGGCTCCAGCCGGAAGCGCAGGAGTTGAGTCAACTGCACGATTGCTCAACTAGAATAAGGCAAAGAGAGTCTTCCAACCTCCTTCTTCCCACGTCTGAGCCACGATGGATTTTAGTCAATTGCTTACTGAAAAAATAGACACGATCACAAAAAACTGGGTTGAAGCCGTTCGCCTAGATAGGCAGATTTCGAGTGCTGACAATTTACCACGCCCAGCTCTAAGAGATCATCTTCCTGATGTTCTCAGGGCGATGACAACGGTACTCTCCCAATCCCAAGACAGCGATATTCAGTCGATAGTGCAGAGAAGTTTGGAACATGGGGTTCTGCGGGCTACTCAGGGTTTCGCTCCAACAGAAATTGCGCGGGAGTATCATTTGCTGCGGCAAGTGATCTTTTCTACGTTAGAGCCAGACTTACTAGAGGCTACAGTCCGGGATGTGATGCGAGTTTACTGTCTAATTGACGCAACGATTGACGAAGCCATTACCCAGTGCTTCAAAAGTTATGTAGAGGAGCGATTGCGGGAACTACAGCAGCTACAAAGTCAAGCAGAACTAACCAATCAAGAACTGACTCGCTTGCTAAAAGCGAATCAGGACAATCTCTCTCAACTCGCCCACGAACTGAAAAACCCACTGAATTCGATTATTGGCTATTCGGAGCTGATTTTGCGCTCCTCACGCAAGAACCGTACCCCTGACGTTGAAGGCACTTTTCCCCATTTGGAACACTTGGAGCGAGTCCTACGCAATGGCAGACAGTTACTCCACCTGATCAATGATGCACTGGAAATCTCCCGGTATGAGGCAGGGAAGATGAAACTGAACCCAGTACCAACAGAGGTACACTCTTTAATTAAAGATGTGTTTGAAATGTTGCAGCCTTTGGCTAGTGCAAAAGAGCTACAGATGGTAATTGATTGCACCCGTGCTCCCGAAAAAGTTGTAATAGACCCTTTGCGATTGCAGCAAATTATCACGAACCTTCTAAGCAATGCGATTCGCTATACAGAGTCGGGAACTGTCCAATTAACGTGCCAAATACTATCTGATAATCAGTGGTCTATTGCCGTGAGTGACACTGGAGTCGGGATTGCGCCAGAAGAGCAATTGCATATCTTTGACCCTTTCTTTCAAGCTGGTAATAGCAATGCCCATTCACCGGATAGTACTGGCTTAGGATTGGCTATTGTCTCGCGTTTAGTAAACCTAATGCAAGGCAAAATAGAGCTAGTATCGCAGGTTAATATCGGTTCTACTTTCACTGTCATCTTACCGCGAGAAGTCAAAATAATCGCATTGCAGAGTTCGAGTTTATGACGAATTATTGAGAAGAATTAAGGGTGTCTTTTAATCGCAAAAACGCATGAATTCTTGCCATTAATTCGTCATACTCAATAGGTTTACGAATGAAGTCATTGGCTCCTAACTCTAATCCTTGCGCTGCCTTAGCATCTAGATAAGCCGTGATTAGAAGAATCGGAATAAAAGGTAGTTTTTTATTTTGTCGAACACGGCGAGTTACTTCATAGCCGTCCATCCCGGGCATCATAGCATCCATCAACACTAGATCAGGAAGCGAGGTTTCTATCTTGGCTAACGCCGTTTTACCATTTTTAGCCGTATCAACCTCATACCCTTCTTCCGTCAAAATTGTCTGTAGTAAAGATACATTATCCTCTATATCATCCACAACCAGGATGCGTTTAGCTTTACGTTTAGCTTGAAAAGGAAACATAACACAGAGCCTCTCTTTAGGAATAAATACTTATCGATTTTTTGAGCTTCACAATTTTATACTCATATGATTGCTATTTGCTTTCTTACCGACCTCTTCCCTTCAGAGGAATCTCAATGAGCAGTTACCTCACAGCTTACTCTTTTCAACGAAAGTTCGTCATTCTGAAACAAGGCTTTCGGCAGATATCAAGGGAGTTGAAACTTTTAATAGGCCACGTTGCACCGCTGCCAATGCCTGACGCACTGCCAGAAAAATCTATGTTTCTATCTGGTTTTTTGCTCGTCGTTGTTGCCGCGTCCGTCCCTCTACACTAGTGGCGTATAGTACTGGTAAACGATTAAGTGCGTAAGCAGTCACTTCAGCGGGGTTAAGATATTTGACCAGTTGGGACGGTAAGTGCTGAAGTTGTCGCTGGACTTCTTGAACGACTAACGGTTCCATTACATTGAAGTAGGGTACGAATTGATTAGAGCTATTCTTGTCCATCTACTTAATCCTAATTGTTGAGCTTTCTGACTTCCTGATGTACGCTGAGTCCAATTTGCAGGGATTCATTGAATAATTGACTGTATTCATTGACGCGATCG
>JAIUYC010000515.1 GCA_020216575.1 Coleofasciculus sp. S288
TTGAATCTTTGCCCAAGCCGTACTGCCGCCATAGAACCATATTCCTTGAGGAACATCAGGAACATCGACAAAGTTTTTGTAGGGTGCAGTAGGTGTTTTGGTTCCCTTTTCATTCTGAGATGATTGTTCAATCCAAGGAGTTGGTAGAGCCTGGGGATTTTGTTGTAATAAAAAAATGCCTAAACTGAGAACTGCACCTAACAAATCCGACCCTATCAGCCCTATCCTAATCCTAGTCCGAGGGTTTGTTTTGGGAGTTTGTTGAGAGAAACTCCCTTGAAGGTTCTGCCATGTCAGCGGCTCGACGGATGGCGTGATACAAAGGGTTGGCAACCAGACTGCACCGGGATAATCGGACTTAAAATGTTCTAGACGCTTGCGTGCAGCTTGGACAGAAGCAAAAACAGATTTGTTTTGGGTAAATTCCTGGAAAAAGTATCTTAAAAACTCTAAAGCTACTGGGTCAGGCACGGGTTCTCGCATCACTATGCTCTGAGGCAGATGCAACTCGGAGAGTTGGTTGGCTAACCCTAAACCATCGCAGGAATTGAAAATTGCCAACTGCAATCCTTTACCAATGGCTTCCCGGAGAGCATCTTTAAATTGCTCGATGCTCAAGCTCTCTTTGTCGTTGACCTCAATCCAACCAATTTGTCCATCCTCGCGAGAACCACTGTGACCTGTAAAGATAAAGATGTGGTAGCCGATGTCGTCCCAAAGTGCTTCGCATAACTCCTTAAGGCTAGGCTGCATCAAGCAAATGGTTTCTGCCCCAAGGGTTTCCAATTTCTGAATGACCTCCAAGTCATCCTTGGTATTAATCCCATCGCTTCTGCCGACAACAACCAAAATTCTCACCTTTGAGCTGTTCGGCAGCAGTTTAATTGAATGGTTCTCATAGCCTCTAGGCGCACTCAGAGCAATTTCGGCTTGGGGATAGTGTTCTTCAAATAAACTCCATTCTTGCCAAGGCAGGCGACGCAAGTCGATGTCTTTCGCGTCCAGAATTACGCGAATCTCATCACTGGCTTGATTCAATTGATTCGCCAGCAAAATTAAGCCATCCCGAATTGGTTGCCATTGGCTATCTCCAGAGTTGAGCCATTGATTCAGGTAGGCTTTCACAGAAGCGATATGTTCCGAGTTGGAATGAATTGTCACTCCTTTGGGGGTGAGGCGTACCCCTGGTGCGGGAGCGATGCAGGAGCGCACGGCATCAAGCTGACGATAGCTGGACTGCCATTGGTTGAAGGATAATTCCAACTCTGGAGGGAGTGGAGGCAGAACGCCTTCGGTTTCAAATGCTCGATTTGTCCCCGTCAGAATGACTAGAAATCCCTCCTGGGATGTTCGTCTGAGTTTAAGTTTGACTATCGCCATTGCTGCCTCCTGTTGTTTGATGTACTTAGACAACAAACTGTTCAGTAATACTTTTCTCCCCTAACATCACTCTGACACTGAAGCGCTCCTCATGTTGGCAACTAAACTCGAGTTGCATCCAGTTATCAGCGCTTCTGGATTGGGCTTCCATGCAGTCGGTTCCTCCTTCATCAAGGACAATCAGTTGCAAATTTGCAGGGAGATGAATCGAATCGCCACCCGGATAAATCCGTAGGCGAATATCAAAGACTTCTGTTGCTGTGGGGGTCAGTTGCACTACAAGGACTACGACACAATCTGCTCCTTCGGTTCCCAAATCGATGACCTTTGCCCGATTAACAGCGCTTGTCTGGGAGTCAATGTCCAAACGGGACGTGCCTCTCAAATTGCTAGCCAATACCAAGCCTGTTGGTTGCCATACTTCCTCAAAGATTCCCTCAAGCCATTGGCACAGGTTCACCAGTAGGGGATTTGGCGTAAGGGTTGGGTTCTGAACCGGTTGGAGCGATCGCTTATAAATAGTATCGATCAGTGCATCGAGAGAGTGAAGCTCTGCTAGCCATATTTTTTCTGTCGGTTCAGCAAGTACGCTGGCTGGAACAAATCCAATGAGTTGCACGGAGTCTAATTGTCGATTGAACTGAACAGCGACATACCCAAGTCGGTCAGTTGTCGCCTCAGGAGGCAAGCCAAAGGCAGTTTCACTGGGAAGTACCGGACGGCATTCGAGTTTGCCAATGTTCGGTAAAACTAAGTCAGCTACATCAAACATTGCCCTCAAACCGGGATGCCAACTATCGCCTTGGGTGAGAGCCGTCTCGACTGGCAGCCATTTCAAATAACTATGAACAGCATAAACGGCTAGGGTATTGAGATAAACTTGTTTTCCCTTCTCAGGCGTCGCTTGTTCGGCAGCAAATTGCTCGGCTATGGTGTGGGCATCTTGACCGAGAGGAACGCTTAAATGAAGTGGTTGTGTACTGGTCATGGCTGATATCCGAAATTTCGTCCAATGTCTTGCAGGAGGGGGAGACAATTGTTCTTCCAGTGAGAGTAGAGGGTTTGGTTGTTAATGTTGAACTCTCTGGCAATATCAGCGATTCGCTGAGGCGGCTGTTGTAAAAGCAACCGCATTGCTAAGAGCTGGCAATTGCATTCGGAATGTTTTCGAGGATGGCAGCCTGACAGTTTGCCCTCTATGTCCCGTTCAATATATTGCCTGACTCGTTGACCCAGGCGTTGGCGTTCGGCTTCCTGGATTTGAACAATTTTGACTTCCAGTAAATCTAAGGTGGGAGCTGTAAACTGACGGTCTGGTAACTGCTCAATTAGGGATGTTTGGTCACCCTCATCATTACGAATGGGTTGGTCGAGACTTAATGCATACTGGTTGTCTGGAGCATATAGGTCATGAATTCGCCACTTCAGGTAGCCGTTAATCCAGGTCACTAAGCTCTGTTGCAGTGAGGAAGGACGAGGTCTAAACTCACCGATTTTCCGGCTAACCCATTCCCACGTTTGGTTTAATGCTTGCGGATAGTCTTGGTGCGAAGACTTGTAAATGCCAGGGAGTTGTTGAATGGCCGCAAGCAGGCGATTCAGAGCTTTCTGTCGCTCTGGACTCGGGTCTGGATATCGGCAGACCTGATCAATCAAGTTTCGGAGTTGTTCATCCACAGCAGTCCTTCTCCCAAGGTGCTGCGCATCTAACTGCCATAGTCGAGTAACACAAACACTGCGATCGCGATCGCGCCACAACACTATAGGAGCTAGCAGGACGCGACAGCGTACATGGATTGAGTCTAACTGACTTTTCGCCGACACGGGAAACGATGTGTAGCCTGGACTACAAGCCATCTGCCTCAAGCTCCCTGCCACTGAGTGCAAACATCTAGGAGAATTATTTGAGTTGGCATTGTCAGTACTACCTTTTGAGGGTGTTTACTGTCTTATCAACACCCAGGGGAAAATTTATGAAATCGGTGGGGGGATTTGGGGAGAAAAGGGAGCAGGGGAAGCCGGGGGATTAGAAGCAGCTAATTTTTTGCTTTTTTTTAGTAAAGGTTTACATAACTTTGCTATTTTTCATTTAAAATATCTGTAATACAGGTAATACGGTCATCATACGTTACAAGTTTACCTACCATTTCGCATCTCTTTTTACGTAGGAAAAAGTTGCGACACGAGTAATACGGCATTAGTGCATCTGGACAAGGCCGAAGTAACTCATTCACGGATGCTCTGACACAGAAGATTTTTTAAATACAGGTAGATTTGCCAGATACAGTGAAGCGACTGTATTGGCTACTGGCTGTTGAGCCTGACTTGGCTGAGGTTGGCAAGACATTTTCTTGTTGCCAATCCCTATATCTGCACAACCTTAACCTCTAAACACTACTTCAGGAGAAAATTGTGGTGAAAATCATCAAACTAGTTAACAACGCCTCGGTTCATTGCCTAGTCAAGCGTTGGGGGGAGCGCTATGTTCCTGACTTATCAGTACTTTCCTGCCCGGAAGCTTCTCAGTTAATTGGAGTTGCCTGTTTAGAGGGGCGAGCCAAAACCGTTGCCAAGTTGCAGCGTGTAATGCAGCTCAATTGCGAATGTGCGGGCATCAAGACAGATGTCCTTTTCTCTTACATTCCGAATGTCGTGAACTTGAGCGAATCCCAACGGCTTGCCCACTATGTTTGGCAGGTTTATGAGAAAGTTTTAGAACTTTACAAACAGCAGTCACCGTCTCCTGTAACATTGGCAACTGTTTCTAGTCGGTTTGCCGGAACTACCGATTTCTCCAGTGATTTCTTGACAAAGTGGGCAATGCCAATGCTAGAAATGCCAGATATAGAACAGCTAGCGATGGTGACTGCACCCGTATTACAGCAGCTTCAAGCTCAACATCGCCTAACAAGCGACTCCCGTGCGATAGGCTTTATCAGCACTCAGTTTCACTTCAGTACAGAGTTAATTTTCAAGCGGCTGACACATCTCGAACAGGTGTTGCTCAGCCCCTACTTCAAGTTTGCCGAAGAGCAAGTTTGCATCCCGCTCCAGCGAGTTTGCCAAGCTGCTGCCCAGCATCCTCCTGACTCACCGAGTTTGGCAATTGTGCAGCACTTGTTACCTCTTAGCCAAGAGATTGCGTCTAGTGTCTATCG
>JAIUYC010000516.1 GCA_020216575.1 Coleofasciculus sp. S288
TGGGTGGAAAATCTTACATTCAAGCGGCTGAGAATGCAGGGGCTGAAGCCTTTGTCTCAACGGTCAGCGATAAAGGCGAACGGGGTTACTACAGCTACTTAATTACCAATAAAAACAATCCAATCGCCAAAGATGCGAAAGCGATGGGAGGCGATAAGTATGTTATTCAAAATGCGAAGAACTTAACGTTTGCCTTCAACGATCCGGAATCGACTTCTGGATATTTAGTCCCCAGTTATTACGTCTTCGCTCAAAATGGTGTCAATCCCAAAGACGCATTTAAGCGATTAACCTTTGCAGGTTCTCATGAAGCAACAGCTCTGGCGGCAGCGAATAATAAAATTGATGTTGCCACTAACAATAATGAGTCTTTAAGCCGTTTAGAGAAAACCAATCCCCAAGCTCGGCAGAACATTGAAATAATTTGGACGTCTCCAGAAATTCCGAGTGACCCAATTGCCTATCGCAAAGACTTATCAGAGGGGTTGAAGGAGAAGATTCGCAACTTCTTCTACAACTACAAAGATCCAGCAGTTCTCGGTCCTCTAGAATGGTCACACTTTGAAGAAGCTGATGATAGCCGATGGAATACTATTCGAGAACTAGAATATGGTAAGCAAATTCTCGAAATTCAGGCAAATGAAGGCATGAATCAAGCGGAAAAAGAGCAAAAAGTAGCTGAACTCAAGAAACAAATCGAGGCGTTAAAAGCCGCTAAGTAAACACCTCCTCTCCCCCCTTGAGTTGTAGGGTGGGCATTGCCCATTATTCCCTCCGGACTTGAAGTACAGGGTTTTAGTAAGCAATGCTCACCTTAGACTGAATTTAGTCCATCTACAGCCCTTCAGACGGTTTCAATATTGATATGTGGTTGATTCCAAGATGCACGGATATCCTCACAATTTAGGGACAGTGGGTGATCCCAACGCAACTCCTTCTCCGACTGTAGCGGCAATGTTAGAAAAAGAGGCGAAGCGGATTACTGCTGTGCGCCTAGTCTACTTGTTAGCTGCTATGTCGCTTTTAGCGATCGCATATGTCCAAAGTGAGATTAATCCTTTGGCATTGCTCCACGATAGTGGGAATATGAGTACTTATCTTGCCTCATATTTTCCACCGGATTTTACGTATTGGCGTACCTACTTAGTCGATACACTGATTACTATTTCGATGGGAGTTTGGGGAACTTTATTGGCAGCGATAGTGGCGGTACCCCTCTCGGTACTGGCATCAGACAACGTGAGTCCTGTTTGGATTGTTCAACCCACACGCCGCATTATGGATGCAATGCGTGCCATTAATGAGATTGTATTTGCTTTAGTGTTTGTTTCTGCTGTTGGTCTGGGTCCTTTTGCTGGTGTTTTAGCATTGTTCATTCACACTGCCGGAATTTTAGGGAAGCTATTCTCGGAAGCTGTTGAAGCGATCGATCCAGGTCCGGTGGAAGGTATCCGCGCTACGGGTTCAAGTAAGATTCAAGAAATTATATTCGGCATTTTGCCTCAAGTCATGCCCTTGTGGACATCCTTCACCCTGTACCGTTTTGAATCCAATGTTCGTTCTGCTTCTGTACTGGGGATTGTTGGTGCTGGGGGAATTGGTGTCTCCCTTTACCAAAGTTTTAATGCCTTTGAATACAGTCAGGTTTGTGCAATTTTAATTATCCTAGTAGCGGCTACGACATTGATTGACACGTTTTCTGCTAAGTTACGAAATTGGTTGATTTGAGGCGTAGATTTCAGGTAACTGCTCCTATCACTCCCTTCCCGCCTCAAGATTACCTATCTCTTGTTTCCCTCTGCACCTCTGTGTCCTCTATGGTTCGTAAAAAAAAGTTTCTTCAGTCTAGTAATTTCAACTTATAGAACCATTCAAGGCTTTGTGAAGTACTAATTGAGTTTTTATGGGGATATAGCCAAGTTTTTCATAAAAGCGATGAGCCTGTTGGCGCACAGTATTGGAACGAACCTGGATAGTATCACAGCCTTGCTCTTTTACCCACTGCTCAGCATGTTGTATTAGTAGTTGTCCAACTCCGCGCCCCCGAAAATCCGAATGGACAATCAGAGCATCAATTTCTGCGCGTCTGCCAATTAGCAGCGATTTCCAAATATAAACATGAATCAAACCAACTATTAGCTGATTTGGCAAATATGCAATGTAAAGAACGTGTTCTTGGTTGTTCTTAATTAGCTTGAATCGTTCCTGCACGTTCTGCTCAGAGGTGGGATAGCCCAGTTGTTGGCAGAGTAGGGCAATAGATTTAGCATCGCCTGACTCTGCTAAACGAATCAGCACTTGAGGATTTTTCTCTAGGTCAAAAGTTGATGCTTTATCTCTCATAAATCAAACTTTACTGCAATGCTTTTAATCCTTATCATATTTGTACAATAGAAACGCCTAAGCCAGTTTCAAAGCGTGTTTTCAAATACTAATTCCATGCGATCGCCTCGATAACGAGTCACTCCATATTGGATAACTCTGCCCTCCTGATCTACATTCACAGCTTCTGCTAAAAGAATAGGATGATTTAGGGGTAACTCCAGTATCCGTGCATCTTGCTGTTTGACCATACGAGCGGAAATTTGGGTAACTCGACGAATGTGATCGCAACCGTAGACTTCACGGAACATTTTGGAGATGGAAGGTGCTTGTTGACAATAAACCAAGATGTCGGGAAATAGCGAGAGGGGAAAGTAATTAGTGGAGACGCTAATTGGCTGACTATCAGCTAAACCTAATCGTTCTATCAGCGCGACTGGGGTTCCTACTTTAATTTCGAGTGCTTCAGCAGCCGCTGATTCGGCAGGAATTTGAAGCGATCGCAATACTTTAAAACTTGCTTCGTGACCTTGTGCCTTAAGGGTTTCGTTGTATCGCACTCGCTTACCAATCGGGTAGCGGATTATCGCACTGGAAACAAACGTACCGCGACCTTGATCAACCCGCAATAGCCCTTCTGATTTCAGCAGTGCGATCGCTCTACGTAGTGTATGACGATTGACACCAAAACGGCTTGAAAGCTGTTCCTCTGTTGGCAGTTTATCCCCAGCCTTATAAATCCCATCATTGATGTTTTGACGCAATGCATCAGCAATCTGCAAATAAACTGGGCTTTCAAAATGGCTCATCGTCTTTTTTTACAACCACTAAATTCTCTTGAAAATTTTTAAGAGATCAGGTAGTGTTATTTGCAAGTTGTATAGACATATATACAAATTTAACATTCGTTGAGTCTTTCAGGACACAAAGCTGGGCATGAATTCCCCCCAAGAAAGACAGTTATGGATGGCAACGCTGGCAAAAGCTTCCCTAAAACAGCTAGTGAAGGCGGTGGAAGCTTTGGGTGAATTGCCGAGTTACTACCACCTGCGTCCGCCAGAAACGGGTTTAGCAATGGTACGCGGCCGTGCAGGTGGCATGGGGCAAGCGTTCAACTTGGGTGAAATGACCGTAACCCGATGTGTGGTGCGGATCGACTCTCAAGAGGAAGAATCGAGTGTTGGCTTTGGTTACGTAGCGGGGCGATCGCGTCAACACGCCGAACTCGCTGCCCTCTGTGATGCCTTAATGCAGTTACCCAGTTGGCATGAGAAAGTAAAAACTCTTGTCATTGAACCACTACAAGCTGAAGCAACGCGCCAAAAAGATATCCAAAAACGTCAAACAGCAGCAACAAAAGTGAACTTTTTTACCTTAGTTAGAGGAGAGTAATTGTGAATTTTGAGTTCCGGCGAATAGAATTCGCAACTACACAAACCAAGTCCGCCTGTTTTTTAAACCTGCGGAGGCAGGTTTTGTTTGTGTAGCGCCAGACTTTAGTCTGAGCGCACTTATGCAAGATGTTTAATATGATGATTCAAGTTCCTCAACTACCAGGTTTCAAAGACTCCGTTCATGACGCCCAAACAACGTTTCGCAGCTTGTTAGAAGCACTAGCAAATCCTGGTCGTCAATGTCAAATTACTTCTTTATTCAAAGCCCCAGTTGGATTGAATCCAGCCTGTGCTGCTGCTTGTCTGACACTATTAGATTTAGAAACTCAAATTTGGTTGCAACCCACTCTTGGGGAGGATGTGAAAAATTGGCTGCTGTTTCATACGGGCTGTCGATTGACAGATAAGCCACAGGCGGCAGATTTTGCCATTATTAACCATTGCCAATCTATGCCTTCGTTGTCTGCGTTTAAGCAAGGCACGGATGAAGAACCAGAAGCTTCAACAACGTTATTGGTACAGGTCGAAAACTTTGAATCCGGTCATTCTGTTACGCTGACTGGACCGGGTATTAAGGAAATGCGATCGCTAACTGTTAAAGGCTTGAGTTCAATATTCTGGGAGGATTTGACTAAAAATGTTCGCAATTATCCCTTGGGTATCGACATCTTTCTATTTACTACAAATACCGTAGTAGGCTTACCCCGCACTACGAAACTGCTGAATTAGGTGGGTATTGCCCAGCCTACAATTACTTAATCCAAAATCGTTCGACTGAGCGCTCGCCGAACGGTTCCGCTGAGGCTTC
>JAIUYC010000517.1 GCA_020216575.1 Coleofasciculus sp. S288
CAAGCGGTCCACTAGTCAAGAAGCTTCAGGAAGGTTTGAAAGAGAAAGGCTTTAATCCTGGCTCCATAGATGGTGTCTTTGGTTTAGGCACGAAAGCGGCTGTTAGATCGTTTCAGCAGGCTAATGGTTTGGTGGCGGATGGAATTGTTGGTCAGAAAACCTGGAATGCTTTGGGTTTAAGCTGAGACGTTTCTTGTGCGATCGCGGTTCTCAGTTGCATGTACCACACGTAGGGAGGGGATATGCCACAGAAACTACCTGTGTTGCACTCAATCGAGAACCGCTAGAGTTGGGAGACTTCAGGTGAAGGCCAGCCAATTAGCTACCTTCTCCAAAGCGATAGCCCTTACCATAAACCGTATGAATGAGCGGTGTTTCCCCCTTAGCCTCAATTTTGCGGCGCAACAAGCGGACTAATGCCGCTAGAACATTACTACTCGGTTGTTCCTCCTCAGACCACAACTGTTGATAAATTTGTCCATGGGTCAATAACTGGCCTGCATGACGCATCAAATATTCGAGTAATTGACTTTCTTTTTCTGATAGCTCAATCAAACGTCCATCGCGATAAGCTAGCTGATTCTCTAAGTCGAGTTCTAGGTTGGCAACTCGTAATCGTTGATTGCTACTAGCGTCTATCGCTCCCGATCGCCGCAGCAAGGCACGGACTCTTGCCAGCAACTCCCGCAGTTCAAAGGGTTTAATAAGATAGTCGTCAGCACCTGCATCTAATCCCAATACTCGATCATCTAGAGTGTCTTTTGCGGTTAGGAAGAGAACGGGTGTGGTTCGTCCTTGCGATCGCAACTCCTGACAAATTTCCAAGCCTGAGCGTTGCGGCAGCATCCAATCTAAAATTAGCAAGTCATAATCCCCACCGGACGCCATTTCGCTCCCCAATCTGCCATCGTAAGCGACATCAACACCATAACCTTCACGGCTGAGGACTCGACTCAGCGGATCGGTTAGCTCAACTTCGTCATCAACTAGAAGAATTCGCATCGTGTTAGCTTTAAGCCATCTGGCTTTTATCCTAATCCCTGTAGAATCCCTCTTGGGAAAGACTCATAGGCATGTTAAGAATTAAGTCAAAGTGTATCCTATCAGTCCTAGGAGAGGTATTCAGGAAGTGAGGAACTCCCCTGGAGGTGATACTGATGCTAGGAGTGCTAATTATATTTCTAGTTCTACTCTGCTGTCTCTTTGGTTTAACGATTCTTTTTGATGCTTTTTGTTGCACTTTTAACTGAAAAACTAGTACCGCTGCCTTGGAAGTCAAAAGTCAAAAGTCAAAAAGCTTTATTCTAAGCTTGTGAGCTTGTTTTAGATAGTAGGCTTATTTCCGCCCTGATGTACTAGCTGTTTTCTAATTGGGCTTCAGCTATTCAAAGAGGCGCTCGCTTTTTTTGTCAGAGTTAGCGATCGCCTTTTTTGATTAAGATATGTTGCACGAGTTAGCCTATCAAGATGAAATCATGGCGTTCACGAGGGAAACGCAACGCTCATAAATTTAAATTGGGATGAGTAACAATCTGTCCCTGCACTTCCATCCTCATTTCTTGGGCTAGGTGCGTAAATTTATCCATCCTATCCGGTTGAGACTGCACTGCCTTTGCTATGGCTTGAACACTTTGAGCAACTTCCGGATCTGCCTTTGCCGCGTCTTCTACTTGTTGGGCGATAATAGCGGCTTGAGCGCCACTCAACGGTTCTTGTTTCGTTAGTTCTATCTCAGTTGCTGCGGTTGGAAATCTATCCTTCAGAAGATGTAATAATTTATCGCTTTGCTCATGCAGTTTATCGCCGAATTTTTCACCAGTTTTTTCAACAGCTTGCGTGAGGATCAGAGTTGCGATCGCCCCGGCTGTCATTGCTGTAGGTTCCATAACCCCCCCCTTGAAAACGAGTAACAACTTAATATTACCCAAGCACTCTTCTTGAGAAATTAAGAACCTATAGCAAAAGGCAGAGGGCAGAGGGTAGAAGGCAGAAGGGAAAAGATTGGCTGGACAAGGTTTCAGTATTTGGCTTTATCCTAATCGCCTTGGCGACTGCTAGAATCAAGCCCTGGCGATTGAAATCGCGGCTATAAAAACAAAACCCGCCTGCGCGGGTTTCAAATCTCGGAATTTCCTGGTAAGAATGAGGCGCTGGATGCAGAATTCACCCCTCTGAAGGAGGCGACTCCGGGTTCTGGATTGCCTTCCTTGCCAAGTGCGATCGCAAAAGTTCCAATTTCAGAAATTCGGTTCCCAGAAACCCTGCTTCCCTAATCCACTCCTCGTAGAGGCTTATCCGGCAACCTGTAGCCCGTTGCTGCTCGATAGCTAGTTGCGATATGGGCAAATCGTTATAGCTTTCCTCAGCAAAATTAGGATAATACTCTTGAATTATTTGCTCCCTGGTAGCGGCGGCATCGGCACACTCTTGATAACGATTCTGCAATCGCAATTCATCAAGAAAAATCTTTGTATTCCGCTCATACGATTTCTGTGTAAGCAGCCAATTTTGCAAACGACGACAACGCGCCATTTCCATCATTAGCTGATTAAATTCCTCTAGGGTCATGTCATTTTCAGCAAGCCAAGCTGTGAGTTGTTCCTCCTGAAAAAGACTATACCGAGAACAAAAGCGCCGAGTTTCTTTATCCACGTCTTCTGGAGATACTTGCACACCCAGAATTTCTGCTAAAATCTGCACCAAAGCTCGATTGGAAGCGTGAAAATTAATATCGTTAAAGTCTGGGAGATGGGTTGCAGCATACCCAACAATATCTCCCAAAGGAACATTTGTCTCGTTCCGTATGACCGTCCGATCACGGTAATAGAGGTTTGAAAAAAACTGGTTGCGAGCTAGGGTAAACGTTGGTTGAAATTTCGGCAAGGGGTCAGGTAAATCCCGAAGTGTTTCTAGCAGTAATATTGCATCCTGGCGCTTGAGGTTTACATAACTTTGATTGACAAAATTCGCTATTTCGTCTATTTTTTCTGGCGATATACCTGCTGCGATCGCTTTCCGAAAGATGGCGGGAAATGTCCGCTCAGCAAAGTAGATCGACTTTGCGATCGCTGTTAATTGCTTGTACAAATCATCATTAATAATGCTCTCATCCTTAGCACGGTGAAACGTTGCTCGGACGTTCACCATCGGTTCCGAGAAAGGGCGATATCCCGTCTCTTCCAGTCCATGAACCATGACAACTTCATCATCATCAATGAGTTCTCCAGTGGCATACATCTGGTAAATTTCACCCACTCCCACCATGCCAAATGCCTCAGTTTCAGCAGCTCGTAAAGCTCCCATGCTGCTGGCTCCATACACCGCCACTCCCTGTTCGAGCGCGTACAAAATTTCCTTATGCCAGACGGACGGATAAGTGAGGAAAACACCATCAATCAGACCAATAATATCGGGGCTGTAAGTTTGAACAGCACTAATTAAGTCCGATTGCTTTGCTGGAGGAAGATAGATAGCACCTAGAATTTCTCTAGCTTCTGCGATAGGAAGCGATGGACCTAAAAATATGACAATTTTTTTCATGCTTGAGATTAAAATATCCCTCCAGCGGGTCGGTGAGTTTCCGGTTCGCGAATTCCCTTGGTTGTTGATTTACCTACGGCGGACTCCTGGCGTTCAGCAAATGCGATCGCCCGTTGTTTCGGGTTATAGTTTTTGTGAAACGATGCTTCTAACCCAGGCACGATTACCCGAACGACAGAAATTCCCCACCCTGGCGGACTTAAATCAAACACAATCACCTGTCCCAAACCCACCCGCTTCAGTTTTTCTAAAATAAGGGCGATATCGTCTTCAAAGCTGTCAGTCGCTTGCGATTTCCGCACTCTGGCATCTACCGTTGACGGATTGGCATCCAGATTGCGTGCCTCATAGTCGTTATTTCGTTTGATTCTCAGATTTGTATAGTATTGATGAAAGATGTCATCTCTGGCACCTGAAATCACGATCGCACGAGTTTGCGCTGCTTCGGTTAACGCTCGCACCATAGCCACTTCCGGATCTAGATGTGCACCGTAACCGTGACTGTTCGGTCCGCGTCCGGTTGGGTCGTAAACAAAAGCTCGATAGACGGGTATGTCAGTATCAACCGTACAATCAAACAAAATGGGTACAACCTGTGCCGTTTCAAACTGTGCCAACACGTCCAATACCACGGGATACTCAATCGTTTCTAGATGCACTCTCTGCATGCGGTTGGTTCTCATAAATGCTTCGAGGTGACATGAAATAGCATCCCGTTCAATCAATTCATACAACGCGGAACTAAGTGCTTCTAAAAAATGGTTTCCAGAGGCTAATCCATTGGAACCCATATCAAATGAACCTAGGCAGGGAAACTCTTTGTCATAAAATCTGGAGTAATTCATTGAGACGGACTGAAGCGGAACAGCCACCTCATTTTGATTAACAATATCCCAACCCAAACACCATTGCTCTGGTCGATCTAGGTTAAATAATGAATTCTCATGTAGAGGCAACTGTTCTATCGGAAGAACGGGATAATT
>JAIUYC010000518.1 GCA_020216575.1 Coleofasciculus sp. S288
TAGATAGTTTTTTTATGCATTTGTTAGCTTATCATTCACTGAGGTTCTTTTCCTCGCACACAAGGCTCAACTACTCATTCACCAAAGGCGGCGGGAAGCCTTCCCCTTCAAGGGGTAGGAGTGTCATAAGAGCCCCGCCGCGTCAGTGGCTTCGACGTGAGGCTTCGACGGTGAGCGCTCACGCCGAAGTCCGAACGGTCAGTGGTCAGTGGTAAAGAAAAACAACTAACTACTGTAGAGACGCGACATGTCGCGTCTCTACGACAACGGACGCTCTCATCCCACTCCCTGTAGGGGTGGGATGAGCTTAAGAGGTTCTTTTCCTCGATAACGAGTCTTTAAGACTCGCCAACGAGCCTTTTCTACTCCCGAATGAGTCTTTAAGACTCACCAACGAGTCTTTGATACTGGCGAATGAGTCTTTAAGACTCACCAACGAGTCTTTGATACTGGCGAATGAGTCTTTAAGACTCGCCAACGAGTCTTTGATACTGGCGAATGAGTCTTTAAGACTCACCAACGAGTCTTTGATACTCCTGAACGAATAATGAAAAGTTGGTGTGTAGGGGCGAAGCATTTGGGCGATAACTTAGAGGCAAAAATCAGGATATTTGTTTTCCAAATCCTTCGCCCTTAACCTTAAGAGACTACACAATTCCATCTAGCAATACGTTCGCGTGGAAGGGCATTAGTTTTGAGCAAAAACAAAGGGACAGGTCTGTTTAGATCTGTCCCAAACATTCAAGAGATAAAAAAGCGATCAACTCTGACTTACGGCTTCTTTAGTCAGGAACTTCTCCAATTCTGTCAAAGCGTCGGCATCCACTTTAGTCTGCATCGGGCAGAATTTGGGGCCGCACATTGAGCAGAATTCAGCGGTTTTGTAGATATCGGCTGGGAGGGTTTCATCATGATATTCTCGGGCGCGATCGGGGTCGAGAGCAAGTTCAAACTGGCGGTTCCAGTCAAAGTTGTAACGGGCGCGGGAGAGTTCATCATCCCTGTCTCGTGCTCCCGGACGATGCCGTGCAATATCAGCAGCATGAGCGGCAATCTTGTAGGCAATCAATCCATTCCGCACATCCTCAGCATTCGGTAACCCCAGGTGTTCCTTTGGTGTCACGTAGCACAGCATCGCCGTACCGTACCACCCAGCCATCGCCGCACCAATCGCAGAGGTAATGTGGTCGTAACCGGGGGCAATATCCGTTACCAGTGGACCCAGCACGTAGAAGGGTGCTTCCGAACACTCTTCCATCTGCTTTTTGACATTAAACTCGATTTGATCCATCGGTACATGCCCTGGTCCCTCGACCATCACCTGCACGTCATGTTCCCAAGCTTTGCGAGTCAGTTGTCCGAGGGTTTTGAGTTCCGCTAGTTGAGCGTCGTCAGAAGCATCGTGGGTGCAACCGGGACGGAGGGAATCTCCCAAACTAAAGGAGACATCGTATTTTTTGAAGATTTCGATGATGTCTCGGAAGTGAGTGTAGAGCGGATTTTGCTTGTGGTGATGAAGCATCCATCGTGCCAGGATGCCGCCGCCACGAGAGACAATCCCCGTGAGGCGGTTCCTCACCAAAGGCAAATGCTCAATTAATATCCCCGCGTGAATCGTTTGATAATCTACTCCCTGCTGGGCGTGTTTCTCAATCACATGGAGAAAGTCATCGGGAGTGAGCTTTTCAATCGTGCCGTGGACGCTTTCTAAGGCTTGGTAGACTGGCACCGTCCCAATTGGCACAGGCGAAGCGTTAATAATTGCCGTGCGAATCTCATCCAAATTGCCGCCGCCAGTGGACAAGTCCATGACGGTATCAGCACCGTATTTCACCGCCAAGTTGAGCTTAGCGACTTCTTCTTCCAAACCGGAAGAGTTTGGAGAAGCTCCGATATTGGCATTCACCTTACACTTAGAGGCGATGCCAATACACATCGGCTCTAGGTTCGGGTGATTAATGTTGGCAGGGATAATCATCCGCCCCCGTGCCACTTCGTCTCGAATCAGTTCAGGGGGTAGATTTTCCCGCTGAGCGACGTAGTGCATTTCCTCGGTAATGACACCCTGGCGGGCGTAGTGCATTTGAGACACATTGCTTTGCCCACGCCGCTTGGCAACCCATTCTGTACGCATTATTGATGTCCTCAATTAACAGCTTCCCTCCGCCGGTATTACCCGGACTCAGGTGCAAAGGGTGTAATCTCAGCCTGGTCGCTCAGGCACCCCTAGCTATGGATGAGGATTGTATCACTAAGGGGTGAACAGGATTAAAGTAGGTCAGTAAATTCTTAACAAACTCTGGGTACATCGCAACAGGGGTTCACTTGGGCGTAATGAGGTGAGGGCGATGCAGTTGGGTGAGGGGTGATGAGGTGCGATCGCAAAATGTAAGATCCTGTAATTGAAAATTGTTTCGAGGGTAGTGACTCTGAAGATTTATATAGACACAAGCGTATATAACCGACCGTTTGACGATCAAACACAACCCAGAATATGGCTAGAGACACAAGCTTTATTTGTTATATTGCAGATGATTGAGGTAAATGATAGGGAAAACTCCAGGTACTCAATCCCGTAAATTTCATTGTGGCAATAACCGGAGAAGTCTAGTGACAGTAAAAATATTGAGGGAACAGGAAGTAATCCAAGAAGCGGTAACAATTTTATTAGCAAATATGCAGCCTTCCAAGGTCGCCCGTTGTCTTTCTGCTTGGCAAGTGGGAACAGGAAATTATTTGGCAATCAAAGAGCAGTTGTTTGCTGGAGAAACTGTAGCTACTCTCTTTGAGAAAATTCAGATAGCTCAGAAACCTTCCGAAGAAGCATAGGAGAGCGATCGCATCATCTGGATTCCCTTTATCCAGATAGAGCTTTTCAAGTGTCCTGTAATTAGGATGGATCTACTGTTGTTGTCACTTTTTGTCAAACTTCACCTTGCGGGAATTCATCAGCTAAATTATTGGTGAAGAAAGAACGTTATGGGAATAGGAATAGACAAAGTACATGAAAAAATACATTGTACAGAAATAAATTTTTTCCTTGATTCAAGAGAACGCGATCGCTAAATCAGGTTGGGTAAGTTCGCAATTGGCCATGACCTTTGCCACTAACTTGCTACTCCAATTAAACAGATGAGCGATCGCACTCTCCCTTCCGACGTTACCCAGTCACCCGTCATGCTTCCCTAATATGGAAATCTCAAGCCTGAGAGGGATGCTTCACAGCGTTCGGAATGACACAATACCTCTCAGGGTATAAGTTCTAAATTTTCCTCAAGGCGATCGCAGCCAATCCCAGTACGCTCAAACGACCTGCCAATCATCTCCATAGGTGGAGGCAGTGAGTAATTTTCTGGATTGACAAATTGCTCTAGAGTATGAGAAGTGCTATAAATTTTGTTAAGATAAGCTATAAACTAGGACAGAGGACGCAGGAGAGTATCACCCGTTATGACCCATACGCAATCCCAGAAACCCATCGTTATTGCACCTTCTATCCTATCGGCGGATTTTAGCCGACTGGGGGAAGAAATTCGGGCGGTGGATGCCGCTGGTGCGGACTGGATTCACGTTGATGTGATGGATGGACGATTTGTTCCTAACATCACCATTGGTCCTCTGATCGTAGAAGCAATTCGCCCCGTTACCCAAAAGCCTCTGGATGTTCACCTGATGATTGTGGAACCAGAGAAGTATGTAGAGGATTTCGCCAAGGCAGGAGCTGATATCATTTCAGTTCATTGCGAACACAACGCTTCCCCACATCTGCACCGCACTCTCTGTCAGATTAAAGAACTGGGTAAGCAATCGGGTGTAGTGCTTAATCCCTCGACACCTTTGGATTTAATTGAATATGTGTTAGAAGTCTGCGATTTGGTGCTGATTATGAGCGTCAACCCCGGCTTCGGTGGTCAAAGCTTTATCCCCGCCGTACTGCCAAAAATCCGCAAATTGCGCCAGATGTGCGATGAACGCGGACTCGATCCTTGGATTGAAGTCGATGGCGGACTCAAGGGGAACAACACATGGCAGGTTTTAGAAGCAGGCGCGAATGCCGTTGTTGCCGGTTCAGCCGTCTTCAAGGCAAAAGATTACGCTGAAGCCATTAACGGTATCCGCAACAGCAAGCGTCCTCAACCTGAGTTAGCCACAGTTTAATACGAGGTTCGATAATACCTCTTTAAAGGTCAAAAAAAAGACGTAGTAGAACCATAAAACTCGCCCTCTCCGTAAAGGATAGCTAAGGAGGGCGGTTTTTTTTGCGATCGCCCAAGATTTCAGGACTTACGCAAAGAAAGTCACTAAACCACCAACCGTAGGGACTTTGGTATCGTGTCCCTACAATATGTAGCGTCTGTGCGTAATACCAAATCCGCATCCATAACCTCTTTTATCTTTTAATTCCCTCCGTGTTCTTCTCTCTGTGAACTTTGTGCCTCTGTGGTTCGTTAAAAAGGGGGCAATCGTAGCGGATTTGGTATTACAGGTAAATTAGATGCGTCGCAGCTTAGTCACTGC
>JAIUYC010000519.1 GCA_020216575.1 Coleofasciculus sp. S288
TAATCTCCCGTCAAGCCCGCAGGGGTGGAGGAACACCCAATCAGTCCGATCGCAACAACCAAGACAAGGGCAATCAGACGAGATAAGTAGCGCTTTATATGCATGATTCCAACAAACAAACTTTCAAAATTAACATTTATCCTATCTTGGATTGGTACTCTGGGGATCAAACCCCAAGTTTGAGCAACGGTAGGCTTTTAGAGCAGTACTTTCCTTAGAGGTTGGACGCGACTCTGACCGAATACCCAGGTATTACCTTTCTCAGGAATTGAACTCTTTTGATTTGAATCGATAACTTCTTCTTGGGGATCAATATTTTTTTGATAGGGATCGAAGCTGAATGAGGGGTGAGGGGAAGCCCAAGATTTACCCCTGTCATTAACTTTACATCTCGTAAAATTTATTCAGAGAAAAAAACCTCTTGAGCTATTGCTTAACCTGTAATACAGACCTATAATGAAGCTCTAAGGCTTAATATAAGTCAGCCTAATCTAGTGTTCAGCTTAAAAAAGGGATTCCGATAAGACGCTGACACTGGAACGGGGGAACCATTTTGTGGGGCTAATCTTACTATTCGATTTCATCTTGATGAAGAGATCGAGAGAGAAGGACATCTCTCAGTCCTCGCCCGTCAGCTAACTCCGTAGGCATCGAGAGGAGACTGAACGGTCAGCACGATTATTTTTAATCATTAGGTGTTGTCATCAGTGTCCTTGGCTGGTACGTGTCCGCTTCGTTATACCTGCCTAGACTCTGAGTAGCTGAACATTTTTTTTGCTCGGCTGAAAATTTGGTTTGGACTCATCGGTCTAAGGCAGGCAAGCTAGCCATGAGGTAAAAAATCATGTTTGCGAATGAAAAGAATCGGATTGCTCTGATTTCTGTTTGTGGTGACCCTGCGGCGGAAATCGGTCAAGAGGAAGCCGGAGGGCAAAACGTTTATGTACTGCAAGCTGGATTAGCACTGGCACGACAGGGGTGGCTTGTCGATATGTTCACTCGCCGCATCAGTCCCGATCAAGCTTCGATTGTGCAACACGCGCCGAACTGTCGGACAATCCGGCTAACCGCTGGACCCGAAACGTTTATCGGTCGCGATGCAGCCTTTGGCTGTTTGCCAGAGTTTGTTGATCAATTGCAGACATTCCAGAAACAACAAGGAATTCAGTATTCGTTAGTTCATACCAATTATTGGTTGTCGTCTTGGGTGGGGATGGAACTGAAAAAACGCCAACCCTTAGTCCAAGTGCATACTTACCATTCTTTAGGAGCAGTTAAATATCGTACAGTAAGCGACCTGCCAGCGATCGCCTCGACGCGATTGGCAACAGAAAAACGGTGTCTGGAAACAATAGACTGCGTGGTTGCGACAAGCCCTCAAGAAGAGAAACACATGCGGCAACTCGTTTCGACGAAAGGTGCGATCGAAATTGTTCCCTGCGGGACGGATATCGAACGGTTTGGTTCGGTTGAGCGTTCGCAGGCGCGGCAAATTCTCGGTATTCCACCGGAAGCGAAGGTGGTGCTGTACGTGGGTCGGTTCGATAAGCGCAAGGGGATTGAAACGTTAGTCCGAGCGATTGCTAAATCCAGTTTGCGCGGCAATGCAGATTTGCGCTTGATTATCGGAGGAGGCTATCGTCTGGGTTACAGTGACGGGATGGAGTGCGATCGCATTAAGGGTATTGTTAAGGAACTCGGCTTAGACGGGATTGCAACCTTCCCCGGACGCCTCAGTCCAGATAAGTTACCCGTTTACTACGCCGCCGCGAATGTGTGTGTTGTTCCCAGTCATTATGAACCCTTCGGTCTGGTGGCAATTGAAGCTATGGCAAGTCGGACACCGGTCGTTGCCAGTAAGGTTGGAGGGTTGCAATTTACCGTGATTTCAGAAGTGACGGGACTCCTTGCGCCACCCAAAGATGAAGAGGCATTCTGCCAAGCCATTGACCGTCTTCTGAGCAATCCGGCTTGGGCTGACGAACTCGGTCAAATTGGTCGGCAGCGTGTGGAAATTGCCATGAGTTGGGATAGCGTGGCATCTCGACTGGGTTGTCTTTACAACCAATTGCTGGTTAAAGCGCCGATGCCTGTAAAAGCCCCCGCTAGTGCCAATGTGAAACGTCTCACGCCAGACGTTGTAAAAGCCAAGGGTTCGGTTGCGTAATTATACCAAATCCGGGTTTTATACCCCTTTTTCAGTAACCTGCATAACCTTGTAGAGACGTTCCACCAGAACGTCTCTACGAATAAGACATAAAAGGGGGCTATAGGATCGGATTTGGTATGAGCTAGTTCTTTTCAGGGTAAAGGGAATTTGAACCTTGCTGAAACAAAAAAGCCAGGGCTAATTCCGGTTGAGAATTCAAGCCTCTAGCTGTTTTCCCGACTGATTTATCTGAAATAATTTATGGATTTTTGGAAGCTACTTGTTACGCTTTCAAGAAATTTTTGAAAGCTAGTTTAACCGAAGCGCCCACTCACGTAATCTCGCGTTGCATCCTCCCTCGGATTTTGGAAAATATTTTCAGTTCTATCAAACTCCACCAAATAGCCCTGCTTGCCACCCTTTTCTGTTGCTTTTGCATTAAAAAATGCAGTCATATCAGCGACCCGCGTCGCTTGCTGCATATTATGAGTCACAATAACTATCGTGTATTTCTCTTTGAGCTGATGCATTAACTCTTCCACCTTCAGCGTCGAGATGGGGTCGAGTGCCGAGCAAGGCTCATCCATTAGTAACACCTCCGGCTGAATTGCCAAGGCACGGGCAATACACAGACGCTGTTGTTGACCGCCAGATAAAGATAAACCGCTTTGTTTCAGCTTATCTTTCACTTCCTCCCACAAGACGGCTTGCGTGAGACTGCGCTCTACCAATTCATCCATGTCCCCTTGATAGCCGTTAATGCGTGCACCAAAGGCAATATTTTCATAAATTGACTTCGGGAACGGATTGGGCTTTTGAAAAACCATGCCGATGCGGCGGCGCACTTCCTCAATGCGTTTGTCAAACGTTTTGTCGTAAAGATTTTCATCGTGGAATGTAATTCGTCCTTCCACCCTGGCACCGGGTATCAGATCGTTGAGACGATTTAAACATCTCAGGACTGTACTTTTACCGCAACCCGAAGGTCCAATAAACGCTGTAATCCGATTGGTGAAAATATCTAAAGTAACATCATTGACGGCTAAGAAGGAGCCATAGTAAATTGAGGTATTCTCGATTCGGAGAATAGCGTCTGCTGTAGCAGCCGTTGATGAGAAATAAGACGGTGTGGCCTGTTCGGGTTTCATAGGTTAATAGATAGGATTGTGATACACAAGGCTTTGAGTAAAAAATCCAACTCCTAGTTTCTGCTAGCGGTTTTTCTGATATTTGTTTCTCAAGGCAATGGCTGTTGCATTCATCAGCAATAGCACAATCATCAGAACGATAATGGCAGCTGCTGCATTCTCTTGAAAGGCTTTCTGAGGACGGGAAACCCAATCATAAATCTGAATTGGAAGGGCTGTAAACGGGCTTTGCAACCCTGATGGTGTAGCCGTAATAAAACTCAAAGCCCCTACCACAATCAGCGGAGCTGTTTCCCCGATGGCGCGAGAGAGGGCAAGGATAGTCCCGGTCAGGATACCGGGTAAAGCGATGGGAAAAATTTGCTCTCGAATCACTTGCCAGCGCGTTGCTCCCAGTGCATAACCGGCTTGACGCAAACTCGAGGGAATCGCCCGGAGCGCTTCGCGAGTCGCCACGATAATAATGGGCAAAATCAACAAGCTCAACGTCAAAGCCCCTGCCAGGATGCTGCGTCCTCCAGTAATGGGGGACATCCACCGCACAAAGACGGCCAAACCCAGCAAACCGTAAATAATCGAAGGAACCGCTGCTAAGTTAGCAATGTTGATTTCAATCAGCCGAGTCAACCAGTTATCCGTGGCGTATTCTTCTAGGAAAATTCCCGCCCCGACTCCCAAGGGAAAGGAAATAATCGCGACGAGTACTAGGAGCCAAATACTACCCGCTAATGGAGCTAAAATCCCGGCAGAAGACGCACGGCGAGAGGTATAACTGGTGAGAAATTGCCAATCGAGGCGAAGCAGTCCGTCTACAAGGACATCAAATAGCAGGATGGCCAGTACTATCAAACCAAAGATGGTAGCTCCCCAAGTGGCGATCGCAAAAACCCTGTCGAAGTTATAGCGAGTCGGCAGCTTTAAATTGAAACTCGCATCCTCTGGTAACTCGCTGTTGGCTAAAGGTCGTGTGTCCTGTGCCATTATTCATATTTCTCCCGGAAGCGACGGACAAACCAAAAGGTGAAGATGTTCAGCACCAAGGTAATCAAGAACAGAGTCATCCCAACGGCAAATAGGGTTGTGTATTCCAGCGAACCAGCCGGTGTATCCCCTTTACTCGTCTGGACGATGTAAGAGGTCATCGTCATGGCTGGAACCAAGGGATTGAGCGTCAGGTTCGGGTTCTGACCTGCGGCAATGGCGACAATCATCGTTTCC
>JAIUYC010000520.1 GCA_020216575.1 Coleofasciculus sp. S288
GATTGTCTGACCTTCTGTTGGGAAAGTACCCACTACAAGCGACGGGCAGGCAGTTACGGATAAGGAGTTTGACATCTAGCCAGTTATTGTATTGTCCCATATTTTGCTAATCAACCCAGCTCCATACACCTCCATTGGGTTAGGAGTTTAAATTGTTCAAGCGCAGTTCTAGCAAGGGTTTGAAGCATCAAGTACTGGTGGTAAACAGAATGATCGATGTGAGCGCTCCCATGGTCAAACGAGAAGCTGCAATATCCGCAAACCTAATCCTTTTGATAAAAACTTACAGTCGAATTGTAGACAGCAACAGCAGGCGAAATCTTGTAGCTGACACCCACAAAAACCTTCTCCCAGCTGATGTTGTTGAAATTCGTAACTGTAGTTTTTAGGGGCAATACCATGAACGTCAAAACTGCCAAATCTACCAATCACACTTCGCCAAATCACCTTTACGCTCCGGAAATTATTCCAGGAAGTGATACTCAAACTTTGAGCGAGCTATTGCTGGAGGAGATGCGATCGCAGATTGGTTCTTTACCCAGCCGTTCTAAAGCTGTTACGCATCGGATTGCGATTGAGGTGGAACGGATTTGCTGCAAGAGCGATCGCATCCAAACCTCTGGTAAAGTCCGCTCTTGGGAGATTTCGCTGGCTCGTCATCGGCTGCACAAATGCATATCTTACTATCAACTGGGTTCCAAGCAAGGTCGTGTCGAACTGCACAGCAATCTCAGTGTCATGGTTTACCGACATGTGGCACTGCCTCAATCTCAGTTGAGCTTTTCTGCTCGTTACAACTTGATTGAGGACTTTCTCCAAGACTTTTACGCGGAGTCGCTCAAAGCCTTCCGGCGAGAAAATCCAGTGGAAGCGGACTACACTCCGCGTGTCCAGATCGAAGTAGCTGAGTATATGGCGTTTACCGAGCAATATGCCAAGCGGCGCATTCAATTGCCCAATGGCAGCAACCAACAGTTGATTGTACTCAGAGCGCAAAACTTTGCTAGACGCCAGCCCAGCGAAACTCCCCTAGATATCGAACAGGCTATCGAATTTGCCAAGGGCGAGGAAGCACAGGAGCAAAGTCGCCAACCCGCAATTCAGCAAGTGAGGTCGCGGATGGTTTCAGAAACCATTGACCCCAGTGAGGCAGTCTTGCGCGATCGCATTATCTCCGAGCTGATCCAATACCTGGAGTCTCAAGGCCATTCCGACTGTGCAGATTACCTAGTCTTGAAGCTGCAAGACCTCTCAGCACCGGATATTGACGAAATTCTCGGTCTGACACCCCGCCAACGGGACTACCTGCAACAGCGCTTTAAGTACCATTTAGAGAAATTCTCTCTCTCATCCCACTGGAAGCTGGTACATCAATGGCTGGGAGCTGATTTGGATCAAAAACTGGGCATGTCCTCCGAGCAGTGGGAAGGATTTCTCGCTCAACTTTCTCCCCAACAGCAGCAACTGCTGTCGCTCAAACATGCTCACAAGAGCGATCGCGAAATTGCCAAGGAACTAGGCTGCACTCTCAAACAGGTACAAAAGCGCTGGACTCATCTGTTAGAGATGGCTTGGAAGACTCGTAATGCCGAAGCGGGGGAGTAGACAGACGTGAACAGGGTGTAAAGTTGGGAGTTGAATATCTTGAAAGTCCACAGGATTCACTCTCAACGATTCATTCCGAATCCTACAGTAAAGATATCCAAAAGTCGATTGCCACTCCCGTTTGCTAAGGTAAAGTTAACAATTGGAAACGATATTCCGTACCCATCTCAACATAAAATTTCTCGCCATTGAAGGAAGATCTCGCAATCAACACATCCCACTTACAGCAAGCAGTTATGGCGGTCAACATGGCTCAAACGTCGGCTTTCCCCCAGATAGCAGCACAAGATTGGCAAGCGCTCAGGCAAGTCTGGGCGGACATTCAGCCGGATAGTTGTCCGTATTCGTATAACTTCCACATGCACACGACTTGCTCTGACGGACAACTAACACCAGAGGAGTTAATCCAGCAAGCGATCGCCATTGGACTCAAAGGACTTGCCATCACCGACCACCATACAACCCTTGGCTACCAAATCGCTCAACACTGGCTGGAAAATTGGCAGCCATCATCACCCTCCTCCTCAATCCCCCACCTCTGGACTGGTGTCGAAATTACAGCCGATTTGTTAGGCACTGAAGTCCACATCCTGGGGTATGCCTTCGATCCACAACATCCCGGCTTACAGCCTTATCTCCAAGGCAAAACATTGCCATCAACGGATGCTCAAGCCGCAGAGGTAATTGTCGCCCTTCATCAAGCGGGGGGCTTAGCCGTTTTAGCTCACCCAGCCCGCTACCGACGCTCAGCCGAGGAACTGATTCCTATCGCTGCCCATTTAGGCATTGATGCCGTTGAAACCTACTACGCCTACGCTAACCCCTACCCTTGGGAACCCAGCTCAATCCAAACTCAGAAAGTCAAGCAGCTAAGCGCCACCTACAATCTGCTGAACACCTGCGGTACAGATACCCACGGCACAAACTTGCTAAAGCGTCTGTGAGCCGAAAGGAATTAGGCATCATAAGCTGACGCGCACCAAGAAAGAATGAAAATTCCTCTCCCCCTGCTATTTTTAGATTCGAGATTATGGGTTAGAGAAGGGGAGAAGACTAGCAAGAGCCATCAGTTTGAGAACTTTTCAGCTTTTCCCCGACGCATGGCAATGGACGGAGCAGCCGAGTACTTGGCTAACTGACCTTGCACTCCTTCATCGTACAGGCGTAAGTAATTCCAATAATTGCCAAACACCTGCTTGACGTAGTCTCTGGTTTCATCAAAGGGGATAGACTCGACAAATTCATCTGGATCGGTAGGCTTCTGTTGTTGGAGCCATTTTGCCATGTTCCCCTGACCGGCATTGTAACTGGCAACAGCGAGTAAGGAGTTATTTTGGTACGCCCGGTGAGTTTGGTCGAGGAACCATGTACCCAGCTTCACGTTGTCGTTGGGATTGGAGAGAGTATATTTCTTCAAGTTGACGTGTTTGGCTGCCCATGCACCAGTATCGGGCAGCAGCTGCATTAAGCCAATTGCACCAGCACTTGAGCGAATCTCTGGCTCAAACCGAGACTCCTGTCGAATGACAGCGGTTACGAGTAGGGGATTGAGTTGGCGCTGTTTTGACTGAGTGGCAATGAGTTCGTGAAACGGGATTGGATACAAGGCTTGCCAGTAGGTTAGTTGCTGTCTAAACTCTTTATAATCCTCTTGCTCTTGCGGTGTTTCTCGATCCTCGAGCGTTGCGATTCTAGAAATTCCTTTCATATGGTCGCCGATGGCTAGCAACATTAAGCCATCAGTAAACTGTTCGGCGACAGTTGGTTGCATCCGATTTTTAAATTCTGCTTGCCATAGCGTCCAAGCATCTCGGTCTTGACCCAGTTGATACAGTTCTTGCAAAGCGTCAGAACCCGTAGGTAGGGGGGGACGCTCGGCAGGCAAGAAGACTTTGGGAGCTAGCTTGCGCACTGTGGTGAAGTCTCCGACATCCAAACCTAACTGCACCGCAGACCGCCAAGCATAATAAGATTGCGAGTAATTGGTCACTACATGCTCAAATGCGGCTCTAGCCTCCTGCTGGCGTCCCAGCTTGCTAGCCCATTTGCCAAGCCAAAAGCCTGCCTGACGAGCGGGTTCGCTATTGGGGTTTTGAGTAGGAATTGGCTTTGCCCATTCCAGCGCTGCCTTGATATCTCCCGCCACTGCCTTAGCCCGTGCCATTGTCCACCGATATTCTGCCGCTGCATCGGAATTGCCATACTGGGCGAGCAACAATTGACGGGCTTTAGCCGCAGCTTTATCACTTTTGAGCTCCTCAAGGACTTCAGCTTTGACTAACAGTGCCTCACCGGCTCGGTCGGGGAACTGGTTGATGACTTGGTCTAAATAAGGAACTACCTCTATGGCGGGTCTGATTTTGGCAAGCTGGAGTAGGGCATCGGCTGTTTCTTCGGCATTGGGGAAGTCTCGCACCATCTGCTTGTAGGCTTGGCTCGCTTCTGTCAGCTTTTCGGCATACTGGAATCCAAGTGCAGCTCGGAAAGCATTATCAGGCGTGTGCGGGGCTTTGGCATAGGCATCACTGGCTTGACCGTATTTCCGGTCATTCCAGTAGCCGAGAGCAATTGCTTCCCAATCTTCAGGTTTAATTAGGGGATGGTCTTTCTTCTCTACCGTCTTACCATAGTTACCAACTAGCTGGTCTAGCACTGGAGTAACGTCTGGTGTCTCAAAGGCATATCGCGCTAGTAGCAACATCAATTCTGGCTGCTTGGCATTCTTTTCGAGCCGCTGCCTCGCAATTTCTAGGATGCGGGGGTGAGACGGGTATTTCTCAACCGCTTGTTCCCAGAATTGAGAGTCCTCAGGTGAAAAGGCAGTCATCCTCTGTACGATTTCTACCAAGCGGGGGCGAGACGGGTATTTCGCTGCTTTTTCCCAATATTGCGGATCGGCAGATGAGAGT
>JAIUYC010000521.1 GCA_020216575.1 Coleofasciculus sp. S288
TGGGTTCCAATACCTTTGAACTCTCTTCCTCCTGTGATGTCACACGTTCTGCTCAACCTCCAATATCTAGATCTTAGCGTTAGATTTTCGCCAATCAGCCTTTTTACTCCCCATAACGGATTAAAGGCGGGTCTTTCAACCCGCCTTAAAATCTCTGGAAAGGTTTTGTCAGCTAGGTTTGATTTGTTGCAACGCTTCTTCAACAGAAGGTTGCAGCGAGAGAAATTTTTCCAGACGCACCAGCTTGACGGTTTGAGTCACACGGGGATTTGTGACAATTTGTAAGCTTCCCCCAGCACCTTGAGCTTTCTTTACTAGCTGCACTAATGCGCCCAAGCCAGAGCTATCGACAAAATCAATTTTGGAAAGGTCCAAAATAATGTTTGCTGGTCCCTCATCAATATACTTGCTGACCACCTTACGAAAGGTAGCTTCCGAAAAGGCGTCCAACAGCCCAGTGAGGCGGTAAAGCTGGCAATTTTCCCTGACTTCGCGAGTGCCCCTTAAGCTGACTGTCAGGGTAAGTGGCTCAGGAATAACACCCTCCTATTTGTAGCGTCATTGTATCGGAACATTAGCATTTCCACCGCTAAGCTTGCGGCTTAAGCAGGGGAGATTTGGGCTGCTCTTTCTTCCCTGGATAGATGATAATTCTTCCAGTTTTGGCGTTACAGAGCTTTATTGATCAGAAACGATCAATAGTTAAGCCTAGATTCGGTGTGTACACCGTATTCACCTAGCTTTAAGCTAGGCTCCTACAGCATTATAGAAGTTCCGAAGCAGCCTTTGGCTTTCTTCGGAGGTACTCCACGCCGTATCGAATAGTATAGCGAGAAGTTCCCGTCTAATCTAAAGTACCTAGATGTTTTTGGTAAGGTTTTACTTCCTTGCCTCCCCCTTAGTTGGGCTGATGCGCTTTGCGCGATTGCATGTCCTGGACAAACTTCTCAAATAAATAGTCGGCATCGTGAGGTCCGGGACTCGCTTCTGGGTGGTACTGCACTGAGAAGAAAGGTAAAGATTTATGACGCAATCCAGCTACCGTATGATCGTTGAGATTGAAGTGAGTAATTTCTACATCGGCATCTAATGTATCGGGATCGATGGCAAAACCATGGTTCTGGCTGGTAATCTCGACCTGTCGCTGCAAACCTGCCGGATGATTTAAGCCCCGGTGACCAAATTTGAGCTTAAAGGTTTGTGCTCCCAGCGCCAGACCGAGAATCTGGTGTCCCATGCAGATTCCAAAGATCGGCTGCTGGCGCTCTAACAGCGCTTTGGTCGTTTCGATCCCCTCCCTGACAACAGCTGGGTCACCCGGACCATTGGATAGAAAAATTCCATCAGGATTGAGTTTGACTATCTCTTCTGGAGGTGTATCGGCAGGCACGACTATCACGCGGCAACCGTAGCTCGCCAGGCGCTTCAAAATGTTACGTTTTATACCAAAGTCAATCGCGACTACTGTCAGGGGCTCACTGTCATTCCCTTCGAGAACGGGACGGAATTCCCATCTATTCTCAGTGGGTTCAGACCACTCGTAGACTTCCCTAGTCGTGACTTCCCGCACCAGATTTAATCCCGCCATACTGGGGGCGGATTGTACTTTCTTGAGCAACTCGGCAGGGTCGAGGATTTCTGTGGAGATGCCGCCGTTCATGGCTCCAGAGGCGCGAATTTTTCGGGTCAGAGCCCTGGTATCAATTCCGTATATTCCTGGGATGTTGTATTTTTTCAGGTAATCAGGAAAAGATTCAGTTGCACGCCAGTTACTCGGACGGTGGCAGATATTACGGGCGATTGCCCCCCGGATCTGAGGATGTCCCGATTCTTCATCTTCGAGGTTGACCCCCGTGTTACCTAACTCTGGATAAGTAAAGATTACAATTTGGCCGCAGTAGCTAGGGTCTGTCGTCACCTCCTGGTAACCCGTCATGGCAGTATTAAATACGACCTCTCCTATCGCCGTACCAGTGGCTCCAAAAGACCAACCTTTATAAGATGTCCCATCGGCAAGCACAAGCAGAGCCGGATGAGCAGCGGAAACAGGCATAAGCAGTTGTTAGTTGTTAGTTGTTAGTGGTCTGTGGTCAGTGCAAACGAACGACGGACAACTCATAACTGAGGTTGATATTATCTCACGAGCGACTCCAACTGAGCAGGTTTGCTAGGGGGCATTGTGATGAGGCGATAACAACCGTTCCCTCTCCCACCGCGTTCAAGCTTTCACGCCGACATGCGGTTAGCGATCGCTCTCGGTTCTATCTCCCCCAACTTTTTCTCTACAATGGAAGTGGCGTCGCCGTTCGTTAGCCCTTGTTGCCAGTTAAACACTAGCTTGCTTCACAGCAACTTGACAATTTTCCTGGAATGGAATGACTAATTTAAAGACTTCGTAAATATCTCGTTACTTCTATATACATTTCCATTCGTTTTCATTAAGGAATAATTAAGATGAGGATTAAGTGAGGGTCTTAGCTTTATAGGGTTGCCTTAAATCGGCATCGGATAGGATGTTGTTTATTAAAGTAATCAAGCACAAATGGCTTCACGTATTACCCAGACGAAAGTCGTAGCAGTTAAAAGAATCATCACAGGTCTTATTGGTATCGCTGGATTAGGACTTATCTATTATTTAATCAGCGGTTCAGTAAGTTCGCAGTTGCAAAAAAATGCTGATAGCCGCAACGAAACCACTAAGCAAACTGACCAAACTCAGTCCCCTCCATCCAATACAAGCAAACCCACCAAGTCAATCCAAAAGTCTAACCCGTCTGAAACTAAACCGGGCATCACAACTTCGCCTAGTGAGTCTTCTACCACACCCGCTGCAGCCAACCCTTTACTCGGAACGCCCACTCCTTTAGATACAACAATTTCACCAAACGCTATTGCGACACCTGAAACACTCCCCGTGGGGGCAAGAGGAGAAACTTCTTTAGGTAGCACGACTTTGCCAAACGGTATTGCTAGACCTATTACAACTCCTTCACCGATAGGAAAAACTAGTTCTGCGGATAGCAAAACTTTGCCGAACCTCACCCCTACACCGAGTGCAACGCCCTCTCAGGCAGAAGGAACCAACTCTTCGGATACCACAACTTTGCCAAATACCATTCCCACACTGAGTACAACGCCCTCTCAGGCAGAAGGAACCAACTCTTCAGGTAGTACAACGTTGCCAAGCGATACCATTACACCGAATACACCTTTTCCTCAGCAAGGAGGAACTAGCTCTTCGGGTAGCACAGCTTTGCCAAACAGTATCACCGTCCCTACTACAACGCGCCCTCGGACAGAGACGACTGTCCCATCAAGTACTAGTAAAACACCCGAAATCGGGCTTTCAACCCCACCGGGTACAATAACGAGTTCTAACGGGAATTAATTTTTACGTTTTCTCTGCCAAATGGCCGGTTGCTAGCCGTAAAAATCCCCCTAACTAATAGCTATTAGCTAAAGGCAAAAGAAAGAATTCTCTCTTCCGCCTTTCAGCTTTTTTAGCGATCTACTGACCCCATGATGATGTCAATACTGCCGAGAATTGCCATGATATCGGCAACTTTCACACCTCGCAGAAGGTGCGGCAAGATTTGCAAGTTGACGAAATCAGCAGCACGAATTTTAAAACGCCAAGGGAAGACATTATCATCCCCCATGATAAAAACGCCCAGTTCCCCTTTGCCACTTTCGAGGCGGACGTAGTGTTCGCCTTTAGGAATTTTGAAGGTAGGGGCTATTTTTTTGCCAATAAACTGGTAGTCGAAGTCATTCCATGAGGATTTCTTCCCTTCTACCATGCGCTTGGCTTCCAGGTTCTCGTAAGGACCGCCAGGAAGTCCTTTCAAGGCTTGACGAATAATTTTTACCGATTCGCGCATCTCGCGAATTCGGACCAAGTAACGGGCAAAGCAATCTCCGGCAGTTTCCCAGTGCACGTCCCAATCGAAATCGTCGTAACACTCGTAGTGGTCAACTTTCCGCAAGTCCCACTTCACGCCAGATGCCCGCAGCATGGGACCCGAAAGTCCCCAGTTAATGGCTTCTTCGCGAGTGATAGTCCCTACCCCTTCAACACGGCGGCGGAAGATGGGGTTGTCGGTAATCAAGCGCTCATACTCGTCTACTTTGGGCATAAAGTAGTCACAGAAGTCAGAGCACTTATCCACCCAGCCGTAAGTCAGATCAGCGGCCACGCCACCAATGCGGAAGTAGTTATTGTTGACCATCCGATAACCAGAGACGGCTTCCCACAAGTCATAAATCATCTCCCGTTCCCGGAAGATGTAGAAGAAAGGCGTCTGGGCACCAACGTCAGCCATGAAGGGTCCCAACCACAGCAGGTGGTTAGCGATCCGGTTCAACTCCAGCATGATGACGCGGATGTAGCTGGCGCGTTTGGGAACTGGGATATCCGCTAACTTTTCTGGTGCATTAACGGTAATCGCCTCATTGAACATCCCCTCCGCATAGTCCCACCGACTGACGTAGGGGACGTACATGATGGTAGTG
>JAIUYC010000522.1 GCA_020216575.1 Coleofasciculus sp. S288
GGGGTAAAGGATTATTTGCGAACCACTGTTGCCCTCTTTAAGTACCTCGCGCATCTGTTCGACTGTTTCGTTAGGAATGCCGTCGTCGCTGCCACCGTAGAGTCCCAAGACTGGCACGGTTAACTCATCGGCAATGTCAATCGGGTGTTTGGGAGTTTGGGGTGTGGACTCCCCAACCAGACGCCCATACCAAGCGACTCCAGCGTTTACATTGGGGTTGTGAGCAGCATACAGCCAGGTAACTCGTCCCCCCCAGCAAAAGCCTGTGATTCCTAATTTATTGATGTTCCCTTTACTGGATGTCCCCGCCCAAGCGACGGTTGCATCCAAATCAGACATCACTTGGGCATCGGGAACTTTAGAAACCACCGTGGAGATGATTTCTTGAATATTGCTAAGTTGGGACACATCGCCTTGGCGGGCATACAATTCAGGTGCGATCGCTAAATAACCCAGTTTGGCAAAGCGGCGACAAATATCCTGGATATGTTCGTGAACACCGAAGATTTCCTGCACCACCAGCACCACCGGAAAATCCTCTCCGCGAGAAGGCATTGCCCGATAAGCCGGAATTTCACCATCTTCTACAGGAATCTGAACTTCACCTGCCACTAAGCCTTGAGTATCCGTAGTGATAACTTGAGCCGACAGAGGGTGAGTACAGATCGCGAATCCAGCCGCTAGCGTAGTGACGATGATAAACTTTCGGCGTGTCAAATCTCTCATCCGCAGTTCTCCCCAAGCACTCTTCAAAGATTCTAACGTCTTGCTGGTTTTTGATTGCTATATCTGCGAAACCATGAAGCCCTCGCCCCTTGTTGGCGAAATAAGGTTTAGTGGTTAAGCTAACGCGGATTTAATTGGCAAGAGAGAACTCCAAGCCTTTCCCTGTCTAAAGATGGAGGTTTTTAGGATTAATATCTTGGTATAGCAGAGGGCATACTAATATTACCAGTTCTGTAGAATTCCAATTCTTGATAAAGACGATGCTTGTAGATTTGACTGTCGCCATTCCTACTTACAATGGCGAAAAGCGTCTGCCGGAAGTTTTAGAGCGACTGCGAATTTGCTGCCTAGAGGCTTGGCAACTCGCCATTGACAAAGAATCTTTTAGGTTGGAAATCCTTGTTGTTGACAATAACAGCACCGACGGTACAGCAAAAGTTGTTCAAGCTTATCAAGCCCACTGGCCGGAAGAGTATCCCCTGAGGTATTGCTTTGAACCTAAACAGGGAGCCGGATATGCACGGCATCGTGCTATTCAGGAAGCTAGAAGTCCATTGGTGGGGTTTCTAGATGATGACAATATACCGGCAGCCGATTGGATCTTAGCTGCCTGTTCGTTTGCTCAAAGCCACCCAGCGGCTGGAGCCTTTGGGAGTCAAATCCGTGGCGATTATGAAGTTACCCCCCCCCAAGATTTTCATCGACTTGCTCCCTTTTTAGCAATCACTGAGCGAGGTTCACAGCCCTTACTCTACCAACCTCACAAGAAATTACTGCCACCGTCGGCTGGATTGGTTGTGCGAAAACAAGCTTGGTTAGAGAGCGTTCCCGCTCAACAAATTTTTACAGGGCCAACCTCTAGCAATATACTCCCTAGCGAAGATATAGAGATGTTGTCTTACATCCAAGCTAAGGGGTGGGAAATCTGGTATAATCCTGCCATGCTGGTTGACCACAAAATTCCAGGTTGGCGTCTGGAACGGGAGTATCTAATTCGATTGTTTCGTGGGATTGGGTTGAGCCGTCATGTAACGCGAATGCTGAGCGTGAAACCCTGGCAGCGACCGGCGGCTTTTCTGGCTTACATGGCCAATGATTTGCGAAAAATTATCTTGCACTTATTCAAATACGGACTCCGTGTGCGATCTGATTTAATTGCCGCTTGTGAAATGCAGCTATTTGTCAGCAGCCTCATCAGTCCCTTTTACTTGTGGAAAAAGGGGTACTTCGATCCCAAACAGTATTAAAGACTCCGCCACCCTACAAATAAGAAACGCCCAAACGGGCGCTTTATCAGGGTGCATCTACTAGACTTCAGTATAATCACCTGAGGGGTTTAACCCCCCACCCTACTTAATAAAGCTTAACAATCAGCATGATGAACTAGATTGAAGAGGGAGGCAGTTCGAGAGGAATAGCGCCCAGCAGCCCCTGACGGAAATCATTCAAGAGTTCCCGTGCTGTGCGCTCTACGTTTCCTTGATGGCGTTGGTTCGCTAAAGCGTGCAAATACTCTTCTCCTGTGATAGGTGTTGGGTCAAGAGCATAGCGTGTCTCTAAGGGAGCCTTGGGAAATAGATCGGGTTCAGCAATTATTTCTAAATCTTTAAGTAATTCTACCAGGACAGCAGCGACCTGCTGGTTATCGTAAGCTGCCTCACCAATGTCGTCACAGATGGCTAATTTGAGGGCTTTTTCGCGATCGCTCAACTTAGCGGGAATGACGCCAGGAGCATCGAGAAGTTCGATTTCGTCAGAAATGCGCACCCAGCGCAATTGGCGCGTTACACCAGGGCGACGGGCGCTTTCAACGACGCGACGCCCTAAGAGTCGGTTGATCAGGGCGGATTTCCCCACATTGGGAAACCCAATCACCACAGCGCGGACGGGACGAGGTTGCATACCGCGATCGCGCCGACGCTGATTCATCGCCACCCCAGCGTCCTGTGCTGCCTGTGCCACCTCGCGAATGCCTTTACCTTGTTGGGCGTTGGTAAAGTAGAGTGTCTCTGCCTGCGATCGAAACCATGACGTCCACAGTTGTCGCACGGCGGGAGTAATCATGTCCATGCGGTTGATCACCAATACCCTGGCTTTACTTCCCACCCACTGGGAGATTTGAGGATGATGGGTGGATAGAGGAATTCGAGCATCCCGAACTTCCAGCACAACATCGACGCGCTTGAGCTGTTCTTTGAGTTCTCGCTCCGCTTTAGCAATGTGTCCGGGATACCACTGAATCGTCATATGTTAGGTGTCCGTTGTTAGTTGTCAGTTGTCCGTTGTCAGTTGTTAGTTGACCAATGACCACTTACGGCACAATCAAAACTGGACACGGAGACAAGTTAATCACCCGATTCGTGACACTTTCGGCTGCACCTTCGTCTGTTAAGCCCAGTCCCCGACAGCCCATAACAATTAAATCTGCTCCGATCTCGTCAGCAACATCACAAATTGTAAACGCAGGCATCCCTTCACGGCTTATGGTTTCAGCCTCTATACCTTGCTGGGAAAATAGGGTGTGGGCATTCTTGAGTAATTCCGCAACAGCCTCAGGTGACATCATCGCCTCCGGAGTCGGTGATTCTTCTTCAGGCTCGGGTTGTTCTACTACCGACAGCAGGAATAAGCGACTACCGTACTTTTGTACGATATGGACGACAACTTCTGCGGCTTCGCGGGCTTCTCGGCTTTGGTCAACGGGAAACAAAACAGTCTTAAACATCGCACGCATCTCCGGGACACGGACTCCGGTAAAATGTTGACGGGCTTGAGAATAAACATTCATCGCCCTGAGGATTGAGTAGATGTCTACTTGAATCGACAGGGCAAGCATCAAGCAGACAATCGCTGGCACTCTGATTAAGAGCGTAGAGCATCAGATTGAGGCAATTAGGAGATTATCACTGTGTCCAAAAAAACTGTAGCAGATTTATCTGAGTCAGATTTGGCGGGAAAAAGGGTGTTAGTGCGAGCGGATTTAAATGTGCCGCTAGATGACAACGGTATGATTACCGATGATACCCGTATTCGTGCCGCAATACCCACGGTTCAGGATTTGATCAACAAGGGTGCCAAGGTTATTTTGTGCAGCCACTTGGGGCGTCCCAAAGGAAAAGTTAAAGATAGCTTGCGCCTGACGCCTGTGGCTAATCGTCTCTCGGAACTGCTAGGTCAGACAGTCGTCAAGTGCGATGACTGTATTGGTGATGAAGTTGCAGCTCAGATTGCTGGGATGCAAAATGGTCAGGTGGCGTTACTAGAAAATCTCCGCTTCTACGCTGGAGAAGAAGAAAACGACCCAGAATTTACCAAGCAGTTGGCGGCGCTGGCAGATGTCTATGTCAACGATGCCTTTGGAACGGCACACCGCGCCCATGCTTCTACTGAAGGGGTTACCCATTATCTGAAACCTTCCGTGGCAGGGTACTTGATTGAGAAAGAACTCCAGTACCTGCAAAGCGCGATCGAAAATCCCCAGAAGCCTCTGGCAGCAATTATTGGGGGGTCTAAGGTTTCCAGCAAGATTGGCGTGATTGAAACGCTGCTAGAGAAGGTTGATAAGCTGCTGATTGGTGGTGGTATGATTTTCACCTTCTACAAAGCCCGTGGCCTGAATGTCGGGAAGTCGCTGGTAGAAGACGATAAGCTGGAACTGGCGAAGTCTTTAGAAGCGAAGGCCAAAGAGCGGGGTGTTGAGTTTCTGCTGCCGACTGATGTGGTCGTTGCTGATAAGTTTTCCGCAGATGCAGATTCTCAAACCGTCAGCATTGATGCGATCCCC
>JAIUYC010000523.1 GCA_020216575.1 Coleofasciculus sp. S288
TCCAAGGGTGAATCAGCTTCCATGTTTCCAGAAGTCTTTGTCTCGCTCGATTGCAGCGAGTAAGTGTTCGCCGTTCCAGCCCAATCTAGCTTCTGCGACACTTCTGGCATCATGGGTTCATTTGAGTGAGAATCATCAGCTAAATCGATAATTTCTCCCTCAAAAAATTGCTTCAAGCTCCCAATCGCCCTCTCGACTTCATCAGCATCCCAATCGAGAGCAGGTGATGACGGCGATGTTGGAGACGGGTTTAGGGAGTAATGGGATGTATTACTAAGTTGCTCCCCAGATGCAACGGTGTCTTGCTTCGTGAAAGGAACTGAGTGAACCGATCCTAACGCCGTTACTGGTATTTCCTCGGAAGTAATTCCCCTAAAGGAGGAGGGAGCAATCGAGGCGTTACTTTGTCTGGGAGATGAGAAACTTTGGGTTTTGTCCTCCTGAGTCCGTGTTACATTCTCCTGTGTCTCTGATGGGACAGAGCCACCAGCAAAAGCAGGTGGAGAGTTCGTTGGCGATCGCGAAATTGTTGCATGATCGATTGGCTGTCTCCGTGTACTTTGAGGTGTCAGTTGCTCCTCGGATGCTGACGGAGTTACTTCGCTAACGCTAGCCTGAGTCACAGCACTGTTAGACGCTATTGAATTTAACAGGTGTATGTTTACCCTCACCTTAACGTTGTAAACAGCCTGAAACGCTATTTCTACTTCGGGCAACTTGGATTGTGCGAGTTTCAGCAAGCCTTTGGAACTAACACCAATCGTTGCTACCTGACCCTCAAAAGCGACTAAACTGCAATGCTGACGCAGTAGTTCTCGAGTCCCAAATAACTTAATGTGGTTTAATACCTGTTGCCAAACTTGCTCTAGACCCACAGACTGGTCATCAACCGCACTGTGTCTCGTTTCGCTACTCGTTGAGTCGGAGACAGCAGAGGTTGGTTCTGGTTGTTCGTGGGAAACTGGCGATCGCACAGGTGATACTTGGTTAGGTAAGGGTGAGGGGTTGGGGGTAGAGTTTTCAGGAGCTGAGGAAGGTGGTTGTTGAGTTTGCTCTCTAGCTTGACTGGGTTCAGGCGACGTACCATTCTGAACTGGATTGCGGGGTAAGCTTCGTTCTGGGATTGGGGATCGGGACTGAGCGACTGTGACGCTACTCTTGGCTTCCCCAGTTGCTAATCCTACAGTCTGAGTCACGCTTGAAGATGGCAACAAGCCCAGTAGCGTTACCTCTAACCACAGGCGCGGCTGAGTCGTGTTTTTTATCTGAGCTTCACTGTTTTTCAGGTGCTGTGAACCGAGCAAAATACTCGAAACTTCCAACTGTTGGGCAAACTCGCACAGTTGCTTCCAGGTTGGAGGCGTTACGGCAACTAAGTCATTGCGGGTAGGGGCAGTTTTGGCGATGAGCAAATCCCGGTAGAAACCGGCAAGATTTTGCAGGACAACCAACGGTTCTCGACCTTTGTCCATTAGGCGGCGACAATGGTCGAGAACGGCTTCAGACTCATCAGATGCGATCGCTTTTGCCAGTGCCATCAAATCCCGTTCCGGTACTGCCCCCACTAAGTCCCAGACTCGCTCGACACTCACTTGCCCGGATAATAAACTTAATTGATCCAGCAAGCTTTCAGCATCTCGGAGTCCCCCTTGAGCGACTTGTGCGACTAAAGTAATGGCGTCGGGTGTAATATTAATGTTTTCGTTGGTGGCGATCACACTTAAATGCGACACCATCGCCTCTAGGGGAATCCTGCGAAAATCGAACCGTTGACAACGGGAGATAATGGTTGGGAGTACCCGCTGAGGGTCAGTTGTCGCCAGTACAAACACAACATGCTTAGGTGGCTCCTCCAGCGTCTTCAGCAAGGCATTAAACGCAGCATTGCTGAGCATATGCACTTCGTCAATCACATAAACTTTGTTGCGGCACTGCACTGGCGCAAATTGGGCGCGTTCGATGATCTCCCGGATGTTATCGACCCCTGTGTTGCTGGCGGCGTCAATTTCAATCACATCAAGGGCAGAACCTGACGTTATACTAATGCAAACCTCACAGACACCACAGGGAGACTCAGTCGGTTTGTCCTGCTTCTTGCAGTTGAGAGATTTCGCTAGAATTCTGGCACTAGAGGTTTTGCCAGTCCCTCTAGGACCCGTAAACAGATACGCTGGGGCAATCCGCTCAGTCCGGATCGCGTTGATGAGAGTAGTCGCGATCGCCTCTTGCCCGACCAAATCGGCAAAAGTCTGAGGGCGATATTTGTGATGGAGGGGTTCGTAGCTCACGAGACTCAGTGCGGGAGGATTTTGCGAGGTTTGGTGTATTATCTGACCAGCAACCCCGGCAAATGCGATCTTAATCGATTAGCCGCCAACGACTCCGTCTGTAAAAGGTTATAAGTAACAACACGCAATCAATTATCTCTCTAGCCACATCAAAACGTCTAACGATGCCTGACACTCGCCAAATCCAAAGCCTTTACACCGATGGAGCCTGCATCGGCAATCCCGGTCCTGGCGGCTGGGGTACTGTGGTATATTTCACCGATGGCTCCGTTCATGAGATGGGCGGTGCGGAAGCTCAAACCACTAATAACCGGATGGAACTCTTTGCCGCGATTGAGGCGTTGAAGGTTCTCAGGACATCTGGACAAACCGAAGCCGTAGTTCTCTATACGGATAGCGAATATGTCAAAAACGGGATCACTAAATGGGTTAAGGGCTGGAAAAAGAAAGGATGGAAAACTGTTCAGGGAAAAGCTGTTTTAAATCAAGACTTGTGGGAAACTCTTGATGAGCTGAATTCTCCAGTCGTGCAGTGGCAGTTTGTCCGAGGACACAGCGGCAATCAGGGCAATGAGCGTTGTGATGCGATCGCTCGTGCTTTTGCCCTGGGTAAACCTCTCGCTCTCAAACAGACACTTATCCTAGATACTCTCCAACCCACTGGGGCAGCCACTATGCCTGTAACAGGAATATCAGATTCAACCACTGCTCCTGAGTTAGCTTACGAGACTGTAAAACCGAGCGCTTCTACTTCTAACTTAACCATGATAGACTCATCTGCCTCTGCTTCTGCTGGTGCGTTTGACGAAGCTCCCCGTGATGTCCCCCGTGAAGTAAGAGTTACTCAACTCCGTAACCTGGTAGACACTCTACGTATCGCCGATGAAATTGCCAGTCAGGGTTACCTGATCACCAGTTCTGAACTTGCTGACTTAATGGATGTCAATGCTAGTGCTGTTACCAGTCGAGGAGATCACTGGCCTTGGCGAAATTGGATCGTGTCACGGGTAAGACGTGAGGGTAATCAAATTCTCTGGCAATTAGAACGGGTAGACCAGGTTAATGCTACCGATGAGGAGTGACTCTATCCTCATCCTAAGCCACCATAGCAGTCCTATTTGATTCGTGAACAAGAGCGACAAGGAAGACAAGGGGGACAAGGAAGAGGTGTTTGCAACTCATTTAGGATTGCTATAGATGTGATTGAATAGGCTTCTTGCCGCACAAGGCTATCAAAATTTTTGGAAAACTTCGTCTCCTCGCACTAAGTCCGTTAATTACTGATACCAAAAAGTTGTTATCGCTAAAACAGCAAGCCATCAAAACGGAATACACTCCCATAGCAGTTCAAAACGTTTTTCTGTCTATTTTATATTTATTTTGAACGCGCTTTAAAATTGCTCAACCCTTAAAAATCCTAAGCGCCAAACTTCAGCAATTTATTATCACAACCTCTAAAACTCCTATCAACTGCTAAGAATGTCCCATAAGCATTAGGAGCAGAAAGGCGGTAGGTGATAGAGCGCTACGCCTACCCTCTACCGCCTACAATCTACACCCCTCCGTAACTCCGACCCCGCCATTGGGTCGGTTTTCGGATAGCGGATAAGAAAATTCGCACAACGGCTAAAGGATCGGCTAGAGGGGAAAGCCAGAATAACCAGGATGCTCCAGGTGAGGTATGAGAGCGATCATAGGAAGGAGCGATCGCAAACAGCAAGGCAAAACGAATTAACAGCAAAAATACGTTCAACCCCACTGCTGCCATCACGAAAGGAGTGGAACTCCCCGATCCCAGATAGCCCAAGGCAAGCAGAGAAATCGGCAGGGGAAGCCCTTGGACACTCAGAAGCAACCACAAATCGCTCCACAGTTGACCTGTAGAAGAAGCGTCCTTGAGGTCAAGACTCCGCCCCCACTCTTTCCAAGTTTCGGATGCCCCCTCATACATCCGCACCTTCACCACCTTTGCCCCATCCAGAAAGCCGACCTTGAACCCATGCTCGGCAGCATGTCGAGCCAGGGTAACATCATCGCAAAATGAACCCTTAGCACTCGCATACCCTCCCAACTGGGTTAAGACATTGCGGCGGCACAAAAAACACTGCCCATTTGCCATCACCCGTTCTGCCGCCTCGCTATTGATGCCAGTCGGTCCAAACCGATAGACCAAGGTAATCAATAGCGCCGGTTGCAGCCACCACTCCCCTGGATACTTG
>JAIUYC010000524.1 GCA_020216575.1 Coleofasciculus sp. S288
GGTATTACGGTTGGTTTAAGTGTCACTGGGGATACTTTAGTTAGCTGGGTAGAGGAAGTCTACCAAGGTTTGACCTGCTGCTTGCAACACTACAATACACCCATTGTCGGTGGAGATGTAGTGCGATCGCCCGTTGTTAGCGTTGCCATCACCGCATTCGGTCAAGTCTTCCCCAACCGAACCATCCGCCGCAGTGCTGCTAAAGTTGGAGATGCGATCGTGGTTACGGGTATGCACGGTGTCTCGCGAGCGGGACTAGAATTACTTCTCAAGCCGGAATTAGGACAAAATTTGAGCGACGTTGAGCGATTGCATTTAATTAAGGCTCATCAACGCCCTAAACCCAGATTGGATGTCCTTCCTATTCTCTGGAAAATCTTAGATCCCCAATCCAAAATCGTTCGACTGAGCGCTCGCCGAACGGTTCCGCTGAGGTCACCGAACGCGTCCGAAGTCCAAAATCCAAAATCCAAAATCCCCATAGCGGGAATGGATAGCAGCGATGGTCTAGCTGACGCTGTTCTACAACTATGCCGTGCCAGTGGTGTTGGGGCAAGAATTGAGCGAACTGCAATTCCTTTGCCCTCTGCTTTGATTCAGCTTGTCCCCCCACAGCTAGCCATAGACTGGGCATTATACGGCGGGGAAGACTTTGAACTCGTACTGTGCCTGCCTCCAGTACTCGCTGAAGCATTGGTGGAACAGTTGGGAGAGGGGACTGCTGTTATCGGCAATATCACGACTGGCAACCAAGTGTGGTTAACAGACAGTAGTGGCACTTATGCTGATGAACTATTGGTTCTCAGTCAAGGGTTTCAGCATTTCTAAATTAAGCTGCCGTGCCTCCTCATTTTCTGACTCAGAAGTCTCGCCCCATAGGTTACAGGTTCAAAAGCCCCTCTCTGTTTATGAGTGGAGATGTGACGAAGAGTAACTAATATTAAGCCTGGGAGCTAGCTCCCAGGCTCATCTCTACAATCAGCTCACCCACACCAATAGAGTGCTGAGTTCTTATCTCAGGGCTAGCTCGCCCAATTTGCAGCCATGTGTTCAGCCAAGTCCACAACTCGCTGCGAGTAGCCCCACTCGTTGTCGTACCAAGCAACGACCTTAACCATATCGCCGCCCATAACCATTGTCAGGCTGGAATCAACAATTGAAGAGGCATCGTGACCTTTGTAGTCGCATGAAACTAGTGGCTCGTCGCCGTATGCCAAAATTCCCTTGAGCGGACCTTCTGCGGCTTCTTTCAGAACGTTATTCACCTGTTCTGTAATCGTGGGTTTATCGACTTGAACCACCAAATCGACCACAGATACGTTTGGAGTTGGCACCCGCAGAGCGATACCATTCAGCTTACCCTTCAGTTCTGGAATGACCAGAGCCACTGCTTTCGCAGCACCAGTAGAGGTCGGCACAATGTTTAATGCTGCTGCCCGTGCGCGACGTACATCCCGGTGGCTAGCATCCAGAAGACGCTGGTCGCCAGTGTAGCTGTGGGTTGTGGTCATCGTCCCCTTAATGATGCCGAAGTGATCGTGCAACACTTTGGTGAAGGGAGCTAGGCAATTGGTCGTACAGCTAGCATTGCTGACAATGTCATGCTTGCTATTGTCATAGTCGTGATGATTGACGCCCACCACAAACGTGCCGATATCATCCCCTTTGGCAGGAGCAGTAATTAGCACCTTCTTAGCACCTGCGGCTATATGTTTCGAGGCTCCTTCTCGATTGACGAAGACCCCAGTCGCTTCGATCACTAAGTCGATTCCCCAATCAGCCCAGGGCAAGTTTAGGGGGTTGCGATCAGAATAACACTTAATGGTTTTGCCGTTGACAATGATGGAGTTCTCATCCGCACTGATGTCAGCATCCAACTTCCCCAACATCGAGTCGTATTTCAGCAGATGAGCATTGGTTTTCGGATCGGAAGTGTCATTGATACCCACCAAGTCTAACTGGCTGTTCTCTCTGGTCAGCCAGCATCTCGCGAAGTTACGGCCAATGCGCCCAAATCCGTTAATCGCTACTCTAATCACTGCGTCCTGCCCTCTTTATTAAAACTCAGTAAAGATCTCTTAATAAACCCAATCATACAGCAAAGGATGGCAAATACTAAAGGGGAATGAGCATAAATTCCTAATCATTTTTTTTGAGCGGCGCTTGAAAAGGGCTAGAACCTAGAGGTGACAAGGAGTACAAGGGGGATGAAAGGGAATTTCCAATTGCTGCTCCCCAAATCTTCCTTCCTACCAAGAGTTCTCAACTACTAGCCCACAACCTCTGGGCTTACTTAGTTGTCCATCATTGACTAGAAGTACAGGTTGTGCAGGATAATGTAAGCTCGAACCTCTTCTGGAACCAGGTAACGAATTGAGTGTCCTTGACGACAGTACTGGCGAATTAGGCTGGAAGAGATGCCTACTAAAGGCATTTGTAACAGCTGCCAGCGAAGCGGGATGTTTTGCTCAGCAAGCTGTCCAGCAACTTGTTGACACAAGCTGCTCATTTGGGTGTCCATCTGTTCTTGATCACTGTTGCTATTAGGGAAAAGAGCAGTGGTAGCAGCAACAGAAACTGTACGGGGGGCTACTAACCACTCACATGCAGGTGCTAGCCTTTCACAGTGATACCATCGTGGTAAGGTCTGGAAGGCATCTACACCGATAATCCAGTACCACTGGCGGTTGGGATAAGCCTCCTTGAGGTGAGTCAAGGTTTCAATGGCGTAATCAGGACGGGTTCCTTCTGTATCCACAGTGTTAAGGACAAAGGCTGAGTTGTTCGCGATCGCTTTTTCCACCATTCCGCAGCGATGCTCGTAAGCTGACCCTTCTTTATGAGGAGGACGGCGAGTGGGTATCCAAATCACCCTGTCCAGCTTTAGCTGGTTCATAGCGGCTTGGGCGATCAAAAGGTGTCCCAAGTGAATGGGATCGAATGTGCCGCCCAAAATTGCTAATGGTCTCATACCCAACTGAGCGCGGATTGAAAGCTCGACTTCACAGTCAGTTCACTTTAGCTCTGGGGTGCGTCGCAAGTCTGCTAATGCGGCTTTCTTGCCTAAACTTTCCGGATGGAACGCCGTTCTTTATGTTAATAACAAAAACCGTCTGTGGATAGAAAAATCTTGTTCGGCAATCACACAACCTATAAGGTAAGTGTACCTGTTCCAGGAAAATCTAGATAAATCTCTAGTTTGGCTATATCTTGAAAAATCAATTCTTGATATGATAGCGCGTGTCATTGGCACAGTAGGCTTGTGTGGTGTGGTGTGTAAGGAGTTAAGATGCCAAATACTGTCGATTTTAGTGGAAAGCCATTTCATTTCATCGGAATTGGTGGAATTGGAATGTCAGCCCTTGCCTACGTTCTAGCAAAGCGTCAACTACCTGTATCTGGATCAGACGTTCGTTCGACGCATATCACTCAACGTTTGCAAGCAGTCGGCGCTCATTTCTTTGGAAGTCAAGAGGCTACTAACTTAGAATTTTTCCAAACGCAGACAGAGCCGGTCTGTCAAGGATTGCCGACAGCAACGCTGATCGCGAGTCCGAGTTGGGGAGCTTCTGGCGAACCTCTATTAAGTAAGCCGAACCAGATCAAACCCTCCTCCGGCTTACCCCAAATCGTCTGTTCAACAGCGATTAATTCGTTTAATTCCGAGTATCAAGCTGCTCTAGAACAGGGATTCCCAATTTTTCATCGCTCGGACTTACTGGCAGCGTTGATTCAAGATTACCAAAGTATCGCCGTTGCAGGGACTCATGGCAAAACCACAACGAGTAGCTTGATTGGATACCTGTTACTTAAAGCTGGTCTAGACCCAACCGTCGTCGTCGGGGGCGAAGTGGATGCCTGGGAGGGCAATGCACGGGTAGGGGAGGGTCCCTATCTGGTTGCTGAAGCAGATGAATCCGATGGATCTTTAGCCAAGCTTGCTCCCTGGATTGGCGTAGTCACGAATATTGAGCTGGATCATCCAGATCATTACAAGTCGCTGGAAGAGGTTATTGAAATCTTCCAGATTTTTGCGCAGCACTGTCAAATCCTTGTAGGATGCATTGATTGTGAAACAGTGCGATCGCAACTCAAACCCACGATTGGATACAGTCTGCACCGCGATAGGGGCGCTGACTACAGCGTTGATCGCGTGATTTATCACGCCAATGGTACCATTGCCAGAGTCTGGGAAGGCAATGAAGTGTTGGGTGAGCTGCATCTAAAGCTACTAGGGAAACACAATCTCAGCAACGCTTTAGCCGCAGTAGCCGTGGGACGAAGTCTGGGGTTGGCATTTGACGTAATTGCTGAGGCAGTTGCGACGTTTGAAGGCGCTAAACGCCGATTCGAGTTGCGGGGCAAGTGCAATAACATCTCGTTCGTCGATGACTACGCACACCACCCCAGTGAAATTCAAGCCACCCTCTCAGCCGCTCGCTTGCGCAAGGATGAATCTCTAGGTTCCGCCTCAGAGATACGACGAGTTGTTGCGATTTTTCAG
>JAIUYC010000525.1 GCA_020216575.1 Coleofasciculus sp. S288
CAGGACGTTATTTAGGAGAGCGTTAACCTAGTGCAAGAAGGCAGTGGTTCGACAGGCTCACCAATCAGGCAGTGGTTCGACAGGCTCACCAATCAGGCAGTGGTTCGACAGGCTCACCAATCGGGCAGAAGGCAAGAAAGCTTGTACAGTAAGCTTTTTAAACTTTAAAGCCCGTTCCTTACGACTAAACATGTGTGTTCATCTTGAGACTAGCGGGTTCTTAGTTAGCAGCTCAACTCTATGAGAGTCCCGCCAATGTTTTGAGTGGGTGGAGTCAAAAAAACCGCGCTCGCAACACTCCACCAGTCCTATGATCAAGTCAACTGTCCTAATACTCAGGTAGAGATAACTGCATCTAAGAACGCACTTCATCAGTACTCGTTGCAGTCGGTACACTTGGCGTTGGTAGGGGACAGCAGTTGACATCATTCAAGCAAACTTTGCCCCACTTTAAAGCCCACCGTACTAGTGCCACCCGGTTATCGGTCGAGGTCTTCGTCAAAATGTTGCTGATGTGATTATCAACCGTGCGCTTGCTGATTTCCAGCTTCTGGGCGATTTCGTGATTGGTTAAACCAGCCGCTACCAGATCTATAATTTGTACTTCGCGGTCTGAGAGAGATGCTGGGGTATAAGCGTTACTATTGGTCATAGGTATTTTATCCTTGGTATATCTACTTACCATACCCTTAAATTTTAAAAGATTGGAATGATTACCAGCGCTTGAGTTCTTCTCTCAAGCAAAGTCGGCTTATGCAGTGAAGGTAAACGCTTCAAGCCAATTTGCGATCGCAGTTATTAGAGTATCAATCTTGTCTATGATGGATATCCATTAATGAAGAGGCTAAGCCTCTGGTAGTCTGAAAAACGTTGAGATGGATGCACCGCCGTGACCAATCCTCGTGTACTCTGCCTTGGTGAAATTTTGTTTGACTGTCTGGCTGATCAATTAGGGCGATCGCTTGAAGACGTTGAATCCTGGACGCCTTATCCGGGAGGTGCTCCAGCGAATGTCGCTTGTGCTTTAGTAAAGTTGGGAACCTCTGCTGGCTTTGTAGGCTGTGTGGGAGAGGATGAAGCCGGAAATAAGTTAGTACAACTGTTGCAAGATGTTGGGGTGGATAACACCGGCGTCCAGCGCCATCCAACAGCACCAACGCGACAGGTTTACGTAGTGCGTTCGGAGAGTGGAGAACGGGAATTTGCGGGGTTTGGTGAACTCGACACTACAAAGTTTGCTGATGCTTACCTGGATGCCTCAACGTTACCGACATCCTTGTTTGAAAATGCTGATTTTTTAGTCTTGGGAACGCTGGAGTTGGCTTATCCCCAAACTCGTGAAGCGATCGCCAAAGCATTGCAACTGGCAGAGCAGTACGATGTCAAAATTTTAGTGGATGTTAACTGGCGTCCGATGTTCTGGCCCGACCAAAGTGTTGCTTTACCGCTAATTCAGAACCTTTTGAAAAACGTTGATTTCCTCAAGATTGCCAAGGAAGAAGCAGAGTTGCTGTTTAACACGACGGATGCGGGGGCAATTACGCATCGTCTTGACTCAGTAGAAGGTGTTTTGGTAACGGATGGGGGCAAAGGCTGTAGTTACTGCTTGGGCGAACACGAAGGTAAGCTTCCCGCATTCTCGGTGAAGGTTCAAGATACGACAGGCGCTGGTGATGGCTTCGTCGCGGGTTTCATCCATCAAGTGTCTCAGTATGGTCTGAAAAGTTTTGCTACGCCTGAGTCAGCCAGAGATGTGGTTAAATATGCCAGTGCTGTGGGGGCGCTGACAACATTAAACCCTGGTGCGATCGCTGCTCAACCCACCGCCTCGGAAGTCGAGGTGTTTTTGAAGGAAAAGGGGGAGTTTTGAGTTAGCTCTTAAACTAGCAGGGGAAACAGGGGAGACACGGCACTCGACAGCATTCTCCCCAAGCGAGACATCTTGATTTTAGTGGTGAAATTATTGCTAACTCCCAAATCTAGGTTAAACAAGGGTTAAGGTGCAACTATCTCTATCACAACTTTAGCAATTTGGTATAACACCTACTACCTCTCAAAAGGGCGCAGGGCATCTCGAATTTCAAGTTAATTACCTAATGACAAACAAGACAGGTAGGCATAAGGCAATGGCAAATTACGCTTGCGTCGCAATTGGCATCAATCGCTATCAGTTTTTACCGCCTCTAAACTATGGACAAGACGATGCACGGGAGTTACGGAAGTTTTTGGTCAGCCAAGCTAACTTGTCCTCCAGTAAGTGTTTGTTGTTAACGGATACTTCACCCTTTGTCGGCAACCAGTCAACTTATCCGAGTCGAGAACACATCTTGCGCTGGCTGGATGCAGGTCGAAATACGTCTTATCGAGAGGGAATTAATGGCGATTCTACAAGTTGGCGCTGGTTCTTTTTCAGTGGGTACGGCGTCAGTTGGAACCACGCTGACTACCTGATGCCAATTGATGGGGATTTAAATGATATTCCTGGGACGGGGATAGGCGTGCGATCGCTATTTACCTCTCTCAAGCAGCAAGGTAATCAAAACCTCCTGGTGCTGTTAGACATTAACCGCTCACCAGGGCTTCAAGCTGGAATATCCGTTGGCGCTGAAACCGTGGAATTAGCTCGCGAAATGGGAATTACCTTGGTACTGTCCAGCCAACTGAATCAATTTTCTCACGAAGCGGCGAGGCTGGGGAATGGCTTGTTTACAGCAGCACTTTTAGAAGCCCTGCGCTACTATCAAGCAGACATAACCTTGGAGCATCTCGAACAGTATCTACAAGCTTGCCTGCCAGAGTTGTGCCAACACCATTGGCGGCCGACTCAGACACCGTTAATGGTGATTCCCTCAGAATCCACCAGACAACAGCTGATTTTGCCCTCAGTCAAAAACTTCCCAATCAACCAACAACCTGTCGGAGTTGCCTCGGCTTATAGTCCTGGGACGCGGCTGGATGCTGAGGGAGGGTTTACTGAGGATTCTCGCAATGGAACAGCAGCATCGGTACAAAACATTCCTCTATCCACAGCACAGAGGCATCCGAGCGCCACTGGAATTCCAACAACAGTTCCGAGGACTACAGAGGCATCAGCACAGACAGCCTCTAAAACTGGAGCAATCGTTCACTCTCCAAAGTGGCAATCTAAACCTGATACAGCGAAGACACCCTGGTGGCAAAAGCTACTTCTCTGGGGTAGTGCAGCACTCATTTTGGCAATAATTGTTGCAGCTATAGCACTCCTTCGCAACCGGGATGCCTCGTTCACTCAACAAGCGATCGAGACACCAACTGCTACAACATCACCACCCCCTCCAACTGCTACGACATCACCGACAACGCCTGTAGCGACGACAGATCCAGTCACTGCCCCCTCACCCAATCTCAAGAGTGCGCAACCCGCCGCCTCACCGCAAAAATCGGCGGAAAGCCGCCTCCAAGCTAATCAAGCCACGTTGGCTCAAGCAAGGAGCTTGATCCGACCTAACCAGGCATCTCTATTTAATAAGGCAATTGTCGAAGCCCGTGAGGTTCGGCCGGGCGATCCCCTATATGAGCAAGCGCGGCAGAACATTACACGCTGGAGTGAGGTGATTTTGGATATTGGTGAGGGACGGGTAGAGCAGGGGAATGTTGGGGCGGCGATCGCTGCTGCTCAACTTGTTCCTAAAGATGACCCATCGGTTTATGCTAAAGCTCAGCAGATGATTAACCAGTGGAAGACTCTGTCCACTAAGCAGCAGGAAAATAAAGCCATTATTCAAACGGCTAGGCAGCAAGTGCGACCGAATCAAGCGTCGTCTTATCACCAAGCGATCGCAACTCTACGGAAAATTCCCGCCGGTCAACCGGGATATGCCGAAGCCCAACAGTTAATCACTCAAGCCAGCCAAACGATTTATCAGCTTGCCAATTCACGGGCGTCGCAGGGGCGGTTACAGGAGGCCATTCAAACAGCGGCGTTAGTTCCAGCAGGTACGCCCTCCCATGGCGCAGCACAGACTGCGATCGCCAAGTGGAAGCAAGGCATGCAGCAGCAGCAAAATCAAGCCCTTATCCAAGCCGCGAAACAACAAATTCAACCCAGCCAAGCTTCATCCTATAGTCGCGCCATCATCAGCCTGCGGAAAATTCCATCCGATCAACCTGGACATGCCGAAGCGCAACAGTTAATCGCTCAATGGAGCAAAGATATCTATCTACTTGCCAATTCTCGGGCAGCACGGGGTAACTTTCCTGCTGCCGTTCAAACCGCCGCCTTAGTCCCAGCCGACACCCAGAAAGTTATTGCTGTCAATCCTACCTGCACTCACGCAGGTTGTAGTGTCGCTTGGGACAACGATCAACAATCTTTTGTATGCCCCTGCCACGATTCTAAATTTGCCAGCGATGGTAAAGTTCTTCGAGGTCCAGCTAATAAACCTCTGGCAACTTACGAAGCTAAACTGGAAGGAAATTCAGTTCTGGTGAAAGCAAGCTGAACTCGAATAACTATCGTTGA
>JAIUYC010000526.1 GCA_020216575.1 Coleofasciculus sp. S288
AAAACGCCCTGCTGATGCACTCGATCACCAAGAACTAAAAAGACTTGCCCTTCACCATTATGGGCAAACTGCTAGAGTCTCTTCCCTTACAAGATAGATGCGATCGCTTTCAGGAAGGTTAGTCTTTTAGCCAGTGCTATCCGAATTTTAGCGGTTTGCTTAGCGGCTTGCGGTGAAAGTTTAACTCTACAGACAGAGGAAATGCTCGATCGCATCAATCTCGTCTTGCTTAGTTTTGCACCATTGCTCGATGTGTAATTCTTGCAACACGTCCTTCCCTACCGGATCGGCATCCATTTCTAGGAGAATGCGATCCAGTTCGTTTTCGTAGGCGATCGCGTTCGGACTGATGTTGATACTGTGAAAGAGTACTTTCTCGTCAGAAGTGGCAAAGGCGTTGACCATCTCTTTTGACTTCTGGGAGAGTTCGTCAAAGGTATCCTTGTACACGATGCCAAACGCTGCATCGTTCTTTGCCACACTATTGACCACGCCCAGCCAGGAAGCATTATCTCGGAGTATTGCGGGTTCAATACCATGCTTTTTGAGATTCTGTAAGGCAACCTTAGTAGGCAGCATGCTATTGACGGTAGCGATGGTTGCACTCTGGAGGGACTCTAGAGTTGGGTTGGGGATATCGGGATGGGCGATAAATACCACCTCATCGTATAAGTTCTTGGGTCGAACTAAACAAGAGAACCCCTTGTGTTTGACAAGTTGAATGGTATCTGCGGGGTTAGCATACACGATATCGGCTGCGTCCAAGTGCCGACGAAAATCGTTAAAGTCCAGGGAGATTTCGAGATGGACACCTATCGCTAAGTGATGGTTAAGATACTGGACAAAACGAAACCAACGTTCGGGTTTTCTGGCAGTGTCGTGGGGGCAAACCATTAAGGTGAGTTTGCTCGTCATTGCTTGTCCTTATAGGTAAAGTTGTAGAGATAGCTCGTTCAACTGAGTAGGCTTGTATGAGAAGGAAAGCGATCGACAGCCTATACTCAAAGCTTGATGACCTACTCTTTCGAGTAGGTTCTAGGTCGTAGGTGGTAGGTGTAGAGATTTTCGCTTTATTCCTACCATCTACTCCCTCTCATACCATTTTGGGTTTTGGATTTTGATTGAAGGTGCGACAGCTTAGACAGGCTTGTGTTTGGAATTAAAGGACGGTAAATTCCAGAACATCATGAGTACCGCCTCGCAAGACAGACTCAGTTTGCTTGCCCCGCAAGCGCTTCCCTAAAAACGCTTCTAAAAAACCTTGAATCGCACCGAGCGTAAAGGTACACTGCCGTTGTGAACCGTCTGGTTCACCTGCCGAGCAAACCGTTTCTTTGGTGTAGACTTTGTATGTGTCTCCCTCTTGCTCCAGCTTGTCGATAATGCACAGGCGAGTCCCCTCTTTACCAACCGCCTTATTGACATAGCTTGCAACCTCCTGGAGAGCCATTGTCTCACCTTTGCCAGCCAAACCAAGCTGTTCGGCAATACTTTTACCGCGCTGGCGACCGGCAGAAATCAGAGCAATCGCAGCAGCTTTCTCACCGAGGGCTTCTTCCACACCGATGACAATTGCCTTCGTACAAACAATACTGTTGAAATTGCCCAGTTCTTGACGCAGAGAATTTTGTCTAGCTTGTGAAACCGACATCGCAATTACTTCCTTATAGGAGTGTCAATTAAAAGGATGGTACTAAGCCAAAGCAGGTTTGAGTTCGGTGAGGGCGCGTTTGATTTCTAACATCAAGACCCCTTGCTTCGCCGCCTTACTTGCGAGGACGAGAAATACGGCATCTTCACCACAACTGGTGAGGATACTAAACCCCTGTTCTCCTTCTACATAAATGCGATCAATGTCACCCCGGACGAGTTCTTTACCAATGCGTTCGCCTAAAGAGAGCATGGCAGCAGACATGGCGGAAACCCGTTCTTCATCCATATTTCCTGGCAAGCTGGAAGCTAAGGGCAAACCGTCTGGAGTGACGATTGCCACGCCTTCTACATCAGCGGTTCCCGCCACAAAATTCTTGAGAATATAACCCAACTTTTGCGAATTAATTGCCATTGTCTTCTCCTGTTATAATTTCAGATGTTTCGAGATAATTGAAAGCTGGAACGCCGAAATTTCCTAAGAGCAGCACGGATGCCCTGTCAAGAAAGTGGTCATGGTAAAAAGCTGCCACATTCAGAGTTCAGACTTGATTATTCATTGCTACGAACCATGAACTATGAACCGTAGACTATAAATTATGAACGCCAAATCCTCATACAAGCGCGGGTTAGAAGAGGCTTCTATAAAGTTCCTACTCCCGTTGTGACCAGACGCTTGAATAAACCTTCCGTCCAGCCAGTTTCCTTGAGTACAGCTGTCGAACTAACTTCGATGTAGGCTTGCTCAATGAACGCTAAATCAATCATGCAAATTCGACTGAGAGCATCCCGTAAGGCTTCTTCTTTGCCATCAGTTTTGATTCGTTTACCAACTTCATGAACAACCGTTGCCATGGCTGGAACAACATGTTGAGGACTAATACCAATCCGCACATGCACAATACCAATCCGCCAACGGCGTTCAGCGTAGGTATCACCCCAGTCATCCATGCCTGTAAACATTTCATGAAACCATTGAATAAAGGTTTCACGCAGGCGATGAATGCGTCCTGCTGTATTATTTAAAATGGTGTTGGTTTCTGAATCTCGACTTAAATGGGCATAGAAATAATCTGCCATTTCTCCGGCAATTTCTTTCCCCCAATTAGCATGAAGTTTTAGAATATCTTTATCTTCCTTCGTGAACCCAATTCTTTTTTCCATTAATCGCATAAATGTCTTGGGTTCTAAAGCCATTTTCATCTCCTATCGGTGTAGGTTTATTGTTGACCGTCACTTTCAGTTGTAGCAATTATTTTATGCAAATGTCTGCTTTTAAAGCTGTTTTATCTATGAAGATTTGGTGTATTTCTAATTGATAAGAATTGCTTGAACGCAAAAAAAATATCCAAATCTAATTAATTATTTGGCGAATAATTAATAAATAATAAAGGTATAAATACTAAAAAAATTAAACCGAATCTAAATTCAGGTTACTAAAACCCTTGTTTAATAATTTTTCAAAGGATATCAGTTAAATCCGGATAATTTTATTGACCAATACTTTCTAGCTAGGTCTGAATTGTTTGCCGTTTTTCTATGTACTTTTGCAAATATAAACAATAATTTTGTTGTTTATGTAATCAGTAGAGATAAACAACAACTTTGTTGTTTATGTTAATCAATTCACTTAAGTTGGTAGACACTATTAAATAAACACATGCCTATCAACATCAGGCCGGAGATTTTTACTCCTATCCTCCCAACGTAAAGTAGGGGCTTTCCCCTAGCCTAGGAGTTAGCACACATCAGACGCAGCGAAGCGAGTATTAAAATTGTGCAGTCGCTTTCATCTCTCGCTTAAAAGACGAGAGCTTTCAGCTTCTAGATGCCCTGTGAGGTTGCAAACTGAATCTCAATGCCTCGACTTTGCATAGTTTGTTCAAATAACTCCGTGGAAAGTGCTTGTTCGACAGGCCAGACACCAGGTTTGTCCAGTTTCCCTGCAAGCATGAGTTCGGCAAGGCTACCCGTCCCGGCCCCTGCTGACACGGCGGTATTCTCATGCACTAAAGTCGAGTAGGCAGTGGCTGGTTTACCCGCTTTGTAACCCGTGACTTCTGAACGAATGGCAACACCAATGCCACTGAATTGATCGGTAGTAGCCGTCATTTTGTGGCTGACGTGAGCTAAAAACTCGATAACAGCCGGATTTTTTAACCAAAACGGCGGAAAAACATGGGCTGCCATCCAGGTGAGATGATTGTAAAAATCGGGAACAGAGCCGAATTTAGTAATGACCGTTTTTACAGGGAACGAATCAACTAGGGTAAAGGCTTCTGGCATGTCAAACCAGTAAACCCCTGTCTTCCCATAGGGAGGGGGGAATTGAATTGTTTCGCGCTGGCTATAGGGTTTCACCCGTTGCCACTGGTTATCGAGCCACGCTTCAAATGGCTGTTGCAACCCCAAAAACGTTGTTCGCATCACAGTGACGCCAGCACCGCCAGAACCCGATACAACATAGCTCAAGTGAATTCGTTCTGCCTCATCCAATTGTTCGACATCGTGACGTACCATGCTGTTGGAGATGCCAGGAAAAATGCCTGTGTTGATAATCGCGGTGACACCAGCCGCAGCAGCCTCATCGCGGCAGGCTAAAGCGTTGCGAGTAAAGGCACGGTTGTCACTGACATCGAGGTAGTTGACACCCTGTTCAATGCATGTTTTGAGGACGCCAGTATCTCGATAGAGAAACGGACCGGCACAGTGAATTACTAGGTTATGAGAAGCGATCGCATTTCTCAACCCCTCCTTGTCTGCCAAATCTAGAGCGAGAAACTGCACTTGTGGCTCCGCCTCTTGCTTTGCAGGGGCTTCCAGTGGTGTCCGCCCCTGATCGTACAACT
>JAIUYC010000527.1 GCA_020216575.1 Coleofasciculus sp. S288
TCCTGAATTGGTTTGAGGGCTTCAATCGCCGTCTCCGTCAGCAATGGCTTAAACTGTCCCCAACCCATCTCCCGGCACTCAACCGCCACATCTTCCTTCGTCTTCCCAGAAAGCAGCGTGTAAAGAGTCAGCAGGTTGTTGCACTCGGGACGTTCGGAATTATCAAACTCTAGACCCTTAATTGGGTCAGTTTTACAACGCTTAATTTTCTTTTGGATTTCGTCGGGCGAGTCGAGCAAATTAATCCGACTCATCTCCGAAGGGTCAGACTTCGACATTTTCTTTGTGCCATCCGTCAAACTCATCACCCGTGCGCCTTCCTTACGAATCAAGGGTTGTGGCACTTTTAAAATGGGCGGCTTGTCTTTGGCAAATTGGAAATTAAACCGATTGGCAATATTCCGTGTCAGTTCTAAGTGTTGCTTCTGATCTTCCCCGACCGGTACGACATCTGCCTGATAAAGCAAAATATCGGACGCCATCAGTACTGGGTAGTCCAGCAAGCCCGTATTCACATTCTCCCCTTGCCTAACTGCCTTTTCCTTGAACTGGATCATATCTGTCAACCAGTTGATGGGTGTGATGCAGTTTAGCAGCCAAGTGAGTTCGCTGTGAGCTGAGACATGGGATTGCACGAAGATGGTGGAATAGTTTACATCGATCCCGCAAGCTAAATAGAGTGCTGCGATCGTGTAGGTGTCCGATGCCAATTTTGTGGGATCGTGGGGAGCAGTGATCGCGTGTAAATCGACCACACAAAAGAAATTGTCGTACTGGCTTTGACGTTCCACCCAGTTGCGAATGGCTCCCAAATAGTTACCTAGGTGAAGATTGCCTGTTGGTTGAACTCCAGAAAAAGCTCGCTGTTTACCCATCGATCTTGCTTAAGTGTTCGTACACAGACTGCTCTAAAAACTAATGGATGTGTCCTTAGTGTCTATCAGTTCTATCAATTTTGCCACTTCCCGACCCGAAATGGATGGGATCAAGCCTTGACTTCACTGAAGCTCTTAATGAGAAGATAATCTTATAACCTCCCTAAAGATTTGATTGGACTGATAAATGGCTCAAATTCAATTTTCTAGAGGTATCAACGAAGAAGTTGTCCCTGAAGTGCGAATGTTTCGTGCGAAGGACGGTAACACAGGCAGGGCAATGTTTTACTTTGAAAATCCCAGAGCGCTCCAAACCGATAGCACTGAAGAAATCACTGGCATGTACATGATTGATGAAGAGGGCGAGATTGTAACGCGGGAGGTAAAAGGGAAATTTGTCAATGGTCAACCGACCGCTTTGGAGGCAATCGTACTGCTCCAATCCCAAGGAGAATGGGAGCGTTTCATGCGCTTCATGGAGCGATATGCCGAACAAAATGACCTGGGATTCACCAAATCACAATAGACGCACTCAACCAGGAACTACGGACTAGGGAATCATCCTCCGGCTGAGTTGCGGGTGCATCTCAATTTTGCAAAAATCTCCGTAGTGCAGGCATCTTGCCTGCTCTCTATCTAGGACAGGCGAGACGCCTGTTCTACGAATTGATCGCAACCCTCAGTCCCTAGCCCCTAGTACAGCGTGGCGGAAATAACTATCCAGTTGAAAAAGGTTAAAAAGCTTACTTACTATACGAGCTTTCTTTCCTTCTGCCTCCTGTCTCCTGCCTCCTGCCTTCTGCCTTTTTGCACTAGTTGCTTCGCATGACTCAACACCCCCACCCTGACCCAGCTCATATTACACTAAATTGCGCTATCATTACCGTTAGTGACACGCGATCGCCTGAAACTGACCGTAGCGGTCAACTGATTCGGCAATTGCTCCTCGAAGCGGGTCATGAGGTGGGGGCTTACATAATTCTCAAAGACGAACCCGCGCAGATCCAGACACAGCTAAAAGCACTGGGAGAACGTGCGGATTTGGATGCATTAATTTTCAATGGTGGTACCGGCATTGCACCACGAGATACTACCTACGACGCCTTAGAAAGCTTGCTAGAAAAGACGTTACCAGGATTTGGTGAACTCTTCCGATTTCTCAGTTACCAAGAAATCGGCTCGCGAGCGATCGCCTCACGAGCCATTGCCGGTGTTTATCACACAAAGCTTGTCTTCTCAATCCCCGGTTCGACGGGTGCTGTCAAACTCGCCGTCGAGCAGTTGATTTTGCCAGAACTCGTCCATCTAGTCACTCAGTTGGGGAAAAAGGAGTGTTAAATCAGTGACCAGTGAACAGTGACCGTTCGGCTGAGCGCAGGGTAAGCTCATCTAATTTGGTATAAATTGAGGATGAAGTAGGTATTGTTTGATCAAAAGATGCCATTAGCCGCCAATGGGAACCCAAATTCAACCAAGGAGTAGCCATTCATAAGTAATGACTTCATGTTTATTTGAAATGATAAAACGTTACTTATAAATGGCAACCCAAATTTAACGACTGTGTACCCGTTCATCATCATCAAGCTCACGTTCCTTTGGAACACGAACACGTTACCTATCAATGGGAACCCAAAATCAATGAATGAGATAACTCAGATAGCAAAGCACTTGGGTTCTAAAAATGTGAGGATGATGAAATTAAGATTGACTGGAACTGGCAAACGGACAAGCCCGATGGTTCAATCAGCACCGACAACTCTCACGGTTGATGAGTTCATTACACACTACAGTGACATGGTGCGTTACGCTACGCTAACACACCATACAGATAGAGGCTTTGCGTAAGCGAAGTTATAGGAGACACCACAGCTATGCCCTACAGCAACTTCACCACTATTGGAAAAGTTAAACAAGCTTTTAATCTGACGACACAAGAGGGCATTCGTTTTCTACCTGAGATTAATCCAATTCCCCTCAGCACTACGCTGAGTGTTTTTTTAGAGGAAAGTCTGCCAGTGGCTGTAGCTACAGTGAGTGAAAAAGCTCGCTCTGAACTCATTATCGCTCCAGTGCTGCTGGAGGTCAGGAAGATTTTGCAACGCCAAATCAGCTTGTTTTCGGGTGAGGAGTTTACTGTCGATCCAGCAGTGGGACTCAGTGGAGTGTGCGATTTCCTCATCAGTCGTTCGCCGGAACTCTTAGAGATTGAAGCACCAGCGGTAGTGATTGTCGAAGCCAAAAAGGCCGACCTGAAATCAGGCATCGGGCAGTGCGTTGCCGAAATGGTTGCAGCACAGAGGTTTAATGAGGATTCGGGGCAACCGATTCCTATACCTATAATTTATGGCAGCGTCAGCAGTGGTTCGCAGTGGCGATTTATGAAGCTGGAAGGTCGCATCGTAACGATTGACCTGACCGATTATCCTCTGCCTCCGGTTGAGACAATTCTGGGAATACTGGTGTGGATGCTCCAAGAAGGCTGACTATTAGACATCTTCAAAAAAGAGCATGAAACCGTTTCGGGGTCTAGGCTGAAATCTAGTTTACCGACTCAACCCCCCACTCAACCTAAACCGTCTCCCATTGTGAACTCTCCTCTCGGCCATCCTCAGACGCTTGCCGTCGGGGTGGCGAAACAGCGAGTGATTGCTCTTTTGACACCACCTGCACGTTACTAGAAATAGAGCCTGTATCGTGCATAAGTTGGCGAATCTGAGCGATTACCGCCCCTAGCTTGCCTTCATCCAGTAAGGTATTGATCAGAGCCAGACCACTGGTTGAGAGCAGGAGTTTGTTAATGTCACTCGCACCATTGCCGTTGTTGCCGTTCGCACCCGGAAAGGCATAAATCCGAGCATCGCCCAAGATACCGGGTTGCGGTGCTAGGGCTTTAACAATTTCTGGCAGTTTATCGGCTAATTCCGGCCAGATGGTGGTGAGGAGTTTTGCACTCAGCTTCGAGTTGCTCAAAGCATTTTCTGCCTCAATTAACGCCCGTTGACCTTCGGCTTCGGCAAGGGCTTTATCTCGGTTCGCCGCTGCCAACGTCCGAATCGCTTCAGCTTCCAGTTCTGCTGCTTGTTGAGCAATTTCAGCTTGCCGCTTGCGCCGGAAGGCATCAATTTCAACAACGTTGCGATCGCTAATATTTCGTTCTTGTGCCTCTCGTTCTGCGGCAATCAAGGACAGGCGTTTTGACCGTTCTGCTTTTTCGATTTCAGTCGCCGTGGTAACAGACGCTTCGGCTTTTGCTTTTTCTGCCTCAGCAACAAAGCTATCACGTTTTTTGTTCGACACTGCGATCGCCACATCTTCTTGTGCCAGTCGCGCTAATCGTTCTGACTCGGCGATTTGCACTTGCGCGTGCAGTTTACCTGCCTCGACCGTTTGCTGACGAGTAATTTCAGCAATTTCTGCTTCTTGTTTCTGCAGCGCTTGCGCCACTTTCAGCGCTTTATTGCGTTCTTCCAGAGAAATATCTGCTTCAATTTGACTTTGCTGTACAGCCAATTTTTTGAGGATTTCTTCTTCTTCTACCGACTTATCCTGCACAATCTTCGTTCGCCGCACGGTTGCTGCTTCTCGGTTTTTTGCTTCTTGAATTTCTCTCTCTCTCTGTT
>JAIUYC010000528.1 GCA_020216575.1 Coleofasciculus sp. S288
TATACTGGCTGCTGATTCAGTGGGGACGCCGAGATCCTAGCCCTCCTGTGAATCCACAAGCCGAGACGACAACTTCAATCTCAGCTTCTCAACAGGTGATTACACCAACTCGAGAAGAGCCGACGCTACGCCCAATCAGCAAACAGGAAGAAAAGGAGCTGAGAAATTGTTTTCCTTGGGGCGTTTACTATCTCCAGAATGTGGAGTACCGACCTCAAGCAGTTTTATGTCGCGGCAAGCTGCGCACCAATCCCGATGCCGCATACCAAACCGTTCGGAACAACATTGAAGCAGAATTTGGCGATCGCTTTTTTGTAATCTTTCAAGAAAGCCTCAATGGCAGCCCGTTCTTTGCTTTGGTTCCCAATCCCCAAGCGCAGTACCAGAAGGCGGAACGTGTGCCGGAACGAGTGACACAGCCCGGTGTAGCCTTGGTACTGATGCTGATTACCTTGTTAACAACTACAATAGTTGGGGCTGGAATTGCTGGAGTTACTCCCGAAGCGTGGCAAGCTGACCCATCGCTTTTACTCACAGGACTGCCCTATGCGATCGCCCTAATGACCATACTAAGCATCCACGAATTGGGTCATTATGTGGCAGCTATGTGCTATAAAATGCGGACGACGCTGCCCTATTTTATCCCTGTGCCGTTTTTCTTGGGGACGTTTGGGGCATTTATTCAGATGCGATCGCCCGTACCGAATCGTAAAGCCTTATTTGATGTAGGGATTGCCGGACCTTTCGCCGGACTGGTTGTAACCCTACCACTACTCATGTGGGGACTCGCACACTCCAGTGTGGTTCCTCTTTCGGATACCTCAGGGTTATTGAATTTTGAATCCCTCAATCCTAGATCATTTTTCTTGCTGACTGTACTTAGTAAGTGGGCATTAGGGAATCAATTGATGCCGGAAACAGCAATCAAGCTTCATCCTGTTGCCGTAGCGGGTTACATTGGGTGGATAGTGACAGCTTTGAATTTAATGCCTGTTGGGCAACTGGATGGTGGTCATATTGTCCATGCGATGTTTGGACAGAGAACGGCGGCGATTGTTGGTCAGATTACTCGGTTATTAATGCTGGTACTAGCGTTGCAAGAGCGAGATTTGCTGCTGTGGGCGGTTATTTTGTTATTTATGCCAGTTGCTGATGAACCGGCTCTGAATGATGTCTCAGAGCTTGACAATTGGCGGGATTTTTGGGGATTTCTCGCTCTGGTGATTTTAGTCAGTATTGTTTTACCGCCACCTAGTGCGATTATTGGACTATTAAAGGTTTGAGTGTTTCAGCGGTAGTGAATGATTGGGGATAAGAATGACCAGAGATAGGCCCAGATTGGAGGACGGGCGGGTTTATCGGATTGAGCCCTGGGAAGCAGATATCTCGGTGAAACCCGCCCCTACGACTCCTGAATCTGGGTGTATCCCACAACGGCCGAGAATCGCTATAAAGACTTTGGACTTTGGCAACATACCCTAGTTAAACTGGATACAGACGCTTCTCTCTCTTATCCTGCAACACTTCAAGGCTATTACCATTTCGTTTAATTAACACTGCCGAGCCAGCCGCACCACGTTAAGGATTTTGAAAATGCCTGAAGCCAAAACGTCTCAACCTTATCAGCTCCCATCTAATTTTCCACCCCTCAGTCGGAATACAGAGCCGTTAGAACCGCGTGAGGGTCATTTTTTAGTTGTTAAAGATGACAATGGATGTAGAAAATATCCTCTAGGAGGGGAAGTGTACTCGATCGGCAGAGACCAAAACTCAGACATTTGCCTGTTCTCAATGTTTGTTTCTCGCCGACACGCTACGTTGGTACGGCAGCAGCGCGAAGATGGCAGCTACTATTACCAAATTGTTGATGGTGACCTCAAAGGTCAACTGAGTGTCAATGGAGTCTGGATTAATGGTTGCAAACTTCAAGCTCATGAACTTGAAAATGAGGACGAGATTTTGTTCGGTGCTGGCGTGAGTGCAACCTATTACCTCTTCAAGGCAGACGATAGAAATACAAAATTCGATCCATTTGAGATTACGCTGATTGACCCTGGCAGTATTGTTGAGGAATCTCACGATTGAGCAGTTCTAGATTATTTTGGGAGTGAGGAATAAGGGGGTTATCAACACGGATTTGGTATCACCCATTGGAGGAGGGGGAAAGGGGACGATGGAACAACGGACGATTCATGTAATTGGCGGTGGATTGGCGGGGACAGAAGCGGCATGGCAGATTGCGAGGACAGGTGTACCAGTGGTACTGCATGAGATGCGACCTGTGCGCACGAGTCCTGCCCATCATACCGGGGAACTGGCGGAACTGGTGTGCAGTAATTCCTTTGGGGCGCAGTCGAGCGATCGCGCTTCCGGTTTGTTGCATGAAGAACTGCGTCGGCTCGATTCGATTATTATCTGCAAAGCTGACGAACATGCTGTCCCGGCAGGAGGGGCGTTAGCGGTAGACCGAGGGGTATTTAGTCGTGAATTGACGGAAACGCTGGCAAGTCATCCTCTAATTGAATTGCGACGGGAGGAAGTGCAACAAATTCCGACCGAAAGCGTGGTGGTGCTGACGACTGGGCCTTTAACTAGTCCGGCGTTAAGTGAAGCGTTGCAACGCTTCACAGGCATGAGTTACTTTAGCTTTTTTGATGCCGCCTCGCCAATTGTGGTGGGAGAATCGATTAACCGTGACATTGCCTTTATGGCGTCTCGCTACGACAAAGGGGAAGCCGCCTACCTCAACTGTCCGATGAATAAGGAGCAGTACCTCCACTTTTGGCAGGAACTGTGTGCTGCACAAAAGGCGGAGTTGAAGGATTTCGAGCAAGAAACTGCCAAATTCTTTGAAGGTTGCTTGCCAATCGAAGAGATGGCGCGGCGAGGGGAAGATACGATGCGTTACGGTCCGTTGAAGCCAGTGGGACTTTCCGATCCGCGTACTAGAAACGAAGACAAGGAAGAAGACAACTCAATCCAAAATCCAAATCGTCCTTATGCGGTGGTGCAGTTGCGGCAGGAAGATAAAGCGGGTCAGTTGTGGAATCTGGTAGGTTTCCAAACGAATTTGCGCTGGGGCGAGCAGAAACGGGTGTTTCGGCTGATTCCAGGTCTGGAGAATGCCGAGTTTGTGCGGATGGGCGTGATGCACCGCAATACATTCATTAATTCCCCGGAATTGCTGTATCCTACATTACAGTTTAAGACTCGTCCGGCTTTGTTGGCGGCGGGTCAATTGGTGGGTACGGAAGGTTACACGGCGGCTACGGCTGGAGGGTGGCTGGCGGGGACGAATGCGGCGCGGCTGGTGTTGGGGTTGGAACCTGTCACACTTCCGGCAACTACGATGATGGGAGCGCTGTTTGAGTTTATCAGTTCGGCATCGCCGAAGCATTTCCAACCGATGCCGCCGAATTTTGGCATTTTGCCGCCGTTGCCAGTAAGAATTAAGAATAAGCAAGAGCGGTATGGAGTGTATCGCGATCGCGCTTTAGCTGACCTTGATCGCTGGTGTAGCGGCTTGAAGGTGTCTGCTGCTTAAGCTTTATCTGTTGCGACCTAATAAACCCGCCCTGGCCATAGGGGCGGCTTAGTCCATTTATCTGTTGGCTGCAACAGCGAAAGGAAAACCCGCCCCTTGTATGGTGTGTGCTATTACCAGACTCGATGTGGTAGACAACTATTACTTTGGAATCTGACTCTTGCAAGCCCTAGGTGCAGCTTTAGCGGAACCTAGGGTAGTTGACGTGTGCTATTCAGTTTAACTAGCTGAACCAGAATTGCGCAGTGCCTCTAACTCGGTGCGGATAGCGGCAATTTGCGTCGTCAGCTCCTCGATTTCTAGCTGTACGTTAGGCGAGGTAGTCGTAGTTGGCGGTGTTGTTGCTGTGGTACTAGGGGTTCCTGCTGCTGGGGAAGGGCTAGAGCTGCTCTGTTGTCTCAATACCTGCTCAATAAATCTCCGGGCTTCTTGCTCGGTGATTTCTCCTTTTTCTGCCCACTCTCTGACCCGTTGATTTAACTCTAACTGTAGTTGAGAAAGGGTTTCTTCTCGCTTTAGAGGGTCTTGCAGCGTCTCAATGAGGGAGGTTGTCGCTCCCAAAGAGACTTGAAACCCAGCATGCAGGAAATCGAGGAGATTGTTGGAATTCATAGAAATAGAGGTGGCAAATCGGCAGTTAGGTGATGACGCTGCTATTTTACAGTAGTGAGCTTGGGTCGTGTGAGTTGCAAGCCTTCAGCCGATTTGCTCCACATACTGGTTGACATCCTCAATCACGCGAGTGAGTTCAGCCTCTGTCGTCAAGCGGATGCGCTCATCGCGGAGCGTAACTAAGACTTTAGCAGCGAAGGGACTAGGCCAAATATTGGGATTGCAGAAAATTTCCAGAAAGACATCCCCAGTATATCGGTACTCCATTGGTTTTTGAGGAGATGGCTTGCCGCCGCTCGATGCTTGGGTAGCGGCTTTCAAGCTTTGCATTA
>JAIUYC010000529.1 GCA_020216575.1 Coleofasciculus sp. S288
GCCTTCCGTTCAAAGTTATTATTCAGGAGTGAAATGCCTAACAATAGGCTCTTGGGCAAGGTCTTGCAAACCAATAGCTGTTAACAAATCAACCCAATCCTTCTCAAGCATCGCGTTCTGAGAATCCGTGCGGCGGAGTTCAGCTAAATTGGTTATGGTATCGTACCAAATAGTATTGGCAGCATAGGCAATGTACTCCTTGGGTTGTACGGTCTTTAACTGAGTCTCAAGATCAGAGGTCAGAGAGACCCGTTGCACCCAAGCATCAACAAAAAAATACTCAGGTTTTGTTTGCGGCTCACCACAATAAACTCTGAAGTACCAATGATACTTCTTGTTGTTCTCTAAAGAGTATTGAGGATTTGACGGCAGGCTAATGCTGAGGATACCGGGCTTTTCCGGCAATCTTAAAGGTGTCCGGTAGACATCATTCCCCGCTTCATCCTGCAACACAAACTCTCCAGAGCGTATGTTTGCAGGCAGTTCGGGAACATAAACCCAAAAGGTTGGATACTCAGCGACTGTTGATGCCAAAAAAGATTTTGAGCTTTGACTCTCGCCCGAAGTCTCCTCACCTGGCACCAATGCCGTAATAGATGTATTCAAAACTGGACATTCATTACGACCTGTTCCTCCCCTCCGGCGACCGGTGGGTGCTCCATGGTCTGGAAATTTCGGCTGGGTGAATTGGATTTGTGTGCTATTAGAAGGGTTGCTAACGGGTTCGGCAGGCTGTGCTTGCGCTTGTGGGGGGTAACCCATTAGATTAGCGAGAACCACAGAGATAACGCAAGCAAGTTTCATTAACTGGAAAGGTAACTGTTTCCTCTTCATAATTTTCTGTCCAAATGTCTCTTGCTGTTTTAAGGTTAAGAATGCGATCGCACTCTCAACACAACTACGACCTGAGTAACCACCAATGCCAATGCCGCTGGGATAAGTGGTATCCATCCAGCTTGTGTAAAGATGCCAACGCAAATTCCAAATAGTGTCAAGAGTGCTGTCACTCCAGCGAGTCCAAGGGGCAGTGGCTGCCGAATGCACCACGATAGAGTTGCTCCCACCAATGCCCATCCCCATACCCAAAGTGCTTCAATCCACGTCGGCCACCACCAAAATAGAATCCGTCCATCCAGAACCGCACTGAGGATATGACTCACCATATGCGCCTGCACAAACACTCCTGGGATTTGCTTTTGGTTGGGCAGCGCTTTAGCACTGTAGGGGGTTTTCCAATAATCAGTCGTGGTTGGGGCGGTAACGCCAATGAGGACAACACGATTCTTGACTGACTCCACTAACTCAGGCTTAACCCGGTCATTCAGGATATCTCTAAGAGGCACTTGCTGGGCAATAGTTTGGGGAGAGCGGAGGGAACGATAATTGAGTAGGATTTGATAACCTGACGCATCTATTCCTTGATACCCGCTACTGTGGGCTTTTAATCGTTTAAATACAACATTGCCAATCTGCAAGTCCCCCTTTGAGGTAACGTCGGGTTTAATATTTTGTGTATTCAGGTAGTGAAGTGCAATTTGGAGGCTGAAGGCATATTCAGCAGCACAGGGAGAAGCAAGCGGCGGTGTCAAATGCAAAAGCTGACGACGAGCAATCTCATCCTCGTCTTCTACAAAATCACTAAAGCTCAGACGTTGTTCTGGAACTTCAGGAGGGGGGAGAGTGCCATCCGGTGCGCCATCTTCAGCAGCAGAAACTTTGCACACTGCAAACAGGCGGTTATCCTGCTTTAAGCGAGTCGCTAAATCTGTATAATCGGGGTCTACAGGGAAATCACGATAGATATCCAAGCCGATGGTTCTGGGTTGATACGACTCCAGTTTTTTCAAAAGTTCAGCGAGTGCTTGGTCCGATAGCGACCATCGCATATTCATCCTCATCCGGTTTTGATACTGAATATCCGCTTCATCGACGGTGACTATCAAGAGGCGCGAATCTGGCTTTTCAGTGGGTCGCAGTTGCATGAGATGGTCGAAAGCCTGCAACTCCCAGGTTTGTAGCATTCCCAGATGCCGCACTCCCATCACTAAGGCTGTGACTATCACGCTGGCCAGAAGCACAACTTGCAGGTGGTGACGGTTGGTTAAGATTGAGCGATTTGGTGGTTGGGGTGGACTGCACAATTCTTGCCAGGTCGTTGGCTCTTCAGCCGGGTTTTGACAAATTACGGGTAACCAAGTCGCGCAAGGAAATTGATGCTCCAGTCCTTCCAGCCGTTCTCGTGCCTCTCGTACTGAGGCATATAAAGACTGTCCACCCGAAAATGCTTTAAGAAAATGCCTTAAAAATTGTTGAGCGATCGCATCTGGCACTGGCTCTCGCATCACAATAACTTGGGGAATGTGCAAATCTGCCAACTGCTGCGCCAAGCCCAGACCATCACAGGAATTGAAGATTGCCAAACGTAAGCCCTGTTCAATCGCTTTCCGGAGGGCAAATCTTAATTGGTGCAGTGTTAAACTGTCAGTCTGATTGAGCTGAATTCGCCCTGTTTCTTGACTAGAGCTATGGCCGGCAAAAAAGAGGATGTCCCAGCGTTTCCGCAACTGTCTATTTAAATCTTCAGGGGACGGCTCTACTAAAAACTCTATTTCTGCCTGAGATAACTGTTCTAGAAAAGTTCGATCTAACTCAACATCAATCCCTTGACTATTGCCAAGAATTGCTAAAATTCTAACTTTAGCTTTATTTTCTTCTGGAGGAACTTTTTCCGGCTGTTGATACTCAGAAGCACTCAAGGCTACTTCTGCTTTAGAGTAATCCTCAAAAAAGTTCCATAAATGCCAAGGAAGTTGTCGTAACTGACTGTCGTTGGTTTCAATAATGACTCGAATTTCTTCCGAGGAGTCTAATTTTTTTCGCAATTGTTGGTCGATGTTACGAAACGCCTCCGAGTTAAGCCAAGCATTAATGTGACTTGACAAACGCTGACACAAATCCCTCAACTCAATTTCAGAAACGTTAGTCACGCCTGTCTCTTCGATTTCAATCCGAAGACACCAACCCAGACGCTGATAGAGAGCCTTGTAAAGCAATTGCCAAGAGCGGTAGAGTTGGGAAATCTCTGGAGCTGCTGGTAAACTTCCAGTGAGCTTCATTAGGGGGCGAAGGTTACCAAATTCCCAAAGCTCTGCTACAACGACAGGAAAGCCGTTATGTAGATCACCGTTTCCTAAGCTCAAGACAACTAACTTGCTCATTGTCGCCTGACTCTTAGAGGTCAGATTACGAAAGTTTCCGTTATTTTGGCAGCACCCAAAGCTACCTGGATATTAAAACATTCTCCGGGTTGACCCCGAAAGCGTCTCAGTTGAATGTAGTTATCATGACTTCTCGATTGAACTTCTTGGAGTGTTTTCCCCGATTCTGAGAGCAAACACAGTTTGAGATTGGGGGGCAGATAAGTTTCTCCTCCGACTGGATGCACTTGCACTAATATCCCCAGTTTTTCTTCAGTTTCCGGTGCGATGCCTTCGGTGGGCTGGACTTCGTCCCGCTTCGCTAATGTCAACGCTATCAGCAGCGCTACGGATTGATTTCCCAGTTGCACTCCAAAATCAATCAGCTTGACTCCCTGAACACCAACCTTACTCAATTGAGCATCATGTCGGAAACTGAAGGCTAAGTTCTGTTGGTCTATGCCTAGTAGAGCTTCAAGAGATTGCCAACCCGCTTCAAAGCAATTCTCTAACCATTGACTCAGGTTTACCCGCATCTTGGCTGCTTCGGGTTGTCCAAGGTGACGAAGGTGTTCGAGCAAATCGTCTAGCGATCGCAACTGAGTGATAAGTAACTCACCCCTCTCTGGAACCGTTTCAGTAAATCCTAGCAGCGTCGCTTCTTCAAGTGATGGGTCAAACTGTACCGCTACATAACCAATCCGGTCTGACCATGCTTCTAACGGAATGTGAACAAGCTGGTTTGATGGTAACACAGGAATACACTCTAGCTTACCCCGATTTTCAACTTCTAAATCCGCAACATCAGTTAGGTAGTGCATTATTGGGTTACAACTCTGACTGGCTTCCCAATCTGTCTTAATACCCATACAACGCAGGTAGAAGTCCACGGCAGAAACTGCCAAAGTATTGAGATAAACTTGTTTAGCTTTTTGAGGATTGCTTTGCTGTTTGCAAAACTGTTTGGCTCTTGCGTGAACCGACCAACCTAAAGGTACGATAAAGGTTGAAGATTCTGATAGTTTTTTCATCATTTATTGGCGTCGCTCTCTTTCAATATAAATTAACAACCGAGACAGTATTCTTTTAGTTTTGAGGAAAATTTATTCAGACATCGACTATAAAAGCTAGTAATGGTTGAAACTTTAATATCCAACTCAGAGGAAACCTCCTTCCAGGATTTTCCAGAAAGCCTTTGTTTTAATAAGGCTTGAAAATTCGCCGCAGGATAATTTTCTATATGTTCTTTTTTGAAAAGGTTTTCCGGGTCTGAGTCGATGCACTCTTTA
>JAIUYC010000530.1 GCA_020216575.1 Coleofasciculus sp. S288
TAGTGAGAGTTTGTGGCAAAACCTCAGCCGTACTCCAGCGAATGCCTGTAAATAGTTCTGGAATCATCCGCCGCAGTCCAATTAGATAATAGCCGCCATCTTCTGCGGGTCCAAGCACCAAGTCATGCTGCGCGATCGCATAGAATGCCTTTGCCATGAGTTGAGCCTTTAAGTCAGGGCAATCTATGCCAATAATGACAACGCGAGTCATTCCAGCAGTAAAAGATGTCTGAAAGGCGGACGCCATTCGTTGCCCGATATCTCCCTGACTCTGTTCTCGGTAAACAAACTCGCAACTTAACCAGTCTTGCATTAGCTGCTGAGTGCCACCCGAAAAATGAACTTCTACGGACACGGGATAAGAAGCTTGAAGTTCTTTCACCTGAGTTAATGTATGTTCCGTCATCCGGCGTTGCAACTTTGCTGCACCCTCCGCCCCTAGCAGGGGTATCAGTCGAGTTTTCGTTTTCCCCGGTTCTGGATAGCGAGTAAAAACAATTAAGCGCTCCTTGGCTAGTGCTTGAGTCATGGGCAATTAATCAGATTCTTGTTCATCAGCTTCTTCCCAAACTTCCCAGCCTTCTCTTATAGGATACCCAGACAAATCCTTTTTATATACGGAAAAAAAAGACGCGGTTTGTTGCGTCTCTACTAGAAGATATATATAAGCTATGCACTCATTTCTAACATTTGCTGAATTGGTCGTAGTGCGGCAATTCGTATCTCATCTGGCAGCGTGATTTCTGGTTGGCGGTTCTTCATGGCTAGATACAGTTTTTCTAGCGTGTTGAGCCGCATAAAGGGACACTCGTTGCAGTTACAATTATTGGTTGCTGGGGCTGGAATGAAACGCTTTTCGGGCGTTTGCTTTTGCATTTGGTGAATGATGCCCGGTTCCGTCGCCACGATAAAGGCTTGACTGGAACTCGATCGCGCATACTTGAGCAGGGCGGTTGTCGAGCCGATGTAGCTGGCGTGACGCAGAACGGCGGGTTCGCATTCGGGGTGGGCAATAACCTCAGCGTCTAGGTTCTCGATCTTGAGTTGGACAATTCTCTTTTCCGAGAAGGTTTCGTGGACAATGCAACTCCCCTGCCACAGCACGAGGTTTCGACCTGTTTGTTCCATCACGTAGCGCCCTAAGTTGCGATCGGGAGCAAAAATGATCGGTTGGTCTTTGGGAAGTTGGTTAACAATCTGGACAGCGTTAGAACTGGTACAGATGATATCACTCATCGCCTTGATTTCGGCAGAGCAGTTAATGTAAGAAATTACCAAATGATCGGGGTAATTTGCCTTGAATTGGGCAAAGGCATCGGGAGGGCAACTATCGGCGAGAGAACAACCCGCGTTTAAATCGGGTAAGAGTACCAGTTTGTCAGGATTGAGAATTTTGGCGGTTTCTGCCATAAAGTGAACACCAGCAAAGACGATGACATCGGCGTTTGTGCTGGCGGCTTGTTGGGAAAGTCCCAGAGAATCCCCTAGATAGTCGGCTACATCCTGAATATCGGGGTCTTGATAATAATGGGCGAGAATGACAGCATTGAGTTCTCGCTTGAGGGCGTCAATGGCCTCAAACAGGTCATGAGGTAGAGATGGATGAGCCCGCGTTAGATGAGGACGTGTGGCGGTAAACAAGGTTTTTAGTCACCCACTATAAAACACTATGAAGCAATTATAGTTATTTTTACCAAAACTTGCATGACTGAGAAAGGAAGTCAAGTCCCACAGACTGAAAGCCTGGGGCTACACAAACAAAACCTTCCTCTATGTTTTAAATTCAGTTATCCCACAGGCTTGGATTATCCTTAAATCATCCGCGATCGCTGGGGGGTAAGCAGAGATGCAACGTCAAAAGCCTGTTATGCCGCAAGAGTATTCCATAAGCGACTGTATTGGATGATTTTGGAGATATGTTGGGTAAAGGCGATCGCATCGCCATGATTAAAACTAGTTAGAGCAAGTCAGCCCCGCTTGAGACGCTGATGTCCCACTCGCACTAAGCACAATCAAGCCATTACAACCTGAGAGAAGATAAGGATGTCTTTCACTGCCAAAGTCATTTCTGCTAAAGAATGGGGAGCTAGACCCCCAAAACAGTGGCAAGCAGAAACTAGACCCCTGTATATCATCATTCACCACACCGCTACTCCCAATCCCCCCAACGACCTATCGAAAGGAACCTTGGAGGGGGCAAAAAGTTTTGCCCGAAGTATTCAAAAAGCCCACATGGATGGGTTTGGCTGGGCGGATTCCGGTCATAATTTTTTGAATACCACTGCTGGAGTGTTGCTTGAGGGTAGAAATGGTTCGTTAGATGCCATTAAACGAGGGCGTTGTGTCCGTTCAGCGCATTCTGGCAACACCAAAGGCAACGAGTCACCAGGAATTGAAAATGAAGGTACCTTCACAACCTACCAGATGTCAGCCAAGCAATGGGACAGTCTAGTTGAGTTGTGCGCCTCAATTTGCTCGTCTTGTAAGATTGACCCCGACAATATTAAAGGACATCGAGACTTTTCGCCAACGCAATGCCCTGGAAACTGGTTGTACAGTCAATTATCTCGATTGCGGCAAGATGTGCGCAAACGACTTGACCTCCCAGTCGAAGAGTATCTCAAAGAAGGGGATTCAGGTTCAAAAGTTAAGGAACTTCAACAAGTCTTGAAATCTAGAGGCTTTAACCCTGGTCCCATTGATGGCATTTTTGGCTCTGGTACTACACAAGCCGTCATTTCGTTTCAAAAGTTTAATGGAATAAAGCCGGATGGCATCGTTGGGCCAGTAACCTGGAACGCACTCAACAGTGTTCCTCCCATGAAAACCGAGCCGCCTTCTACCGTCAACTTGCTTGAAACCTACAAATTTTATCGCGGCTTACCTCACCAAGACCAAGCGATCGCGTGGTTGCAAACCCAAATCTCCAAAGATGACTTGGAGGAGTTTGCCCAAAAATGGCGCAATACTCCCTCACTACCATTTCTCCCTCTACAGGAAGGAGCCGTTGGGACGGAAGTTAAGCAACTCCAACAGCGCCTGCAACAACAAGGCTTTAATCCAGGTCCGGCTGACGGCATCTTTGGTGCTGGAACCAAAGCGGCTGTGATTGGCTTTCAGAAGTCCAAAGCGATGGTAGCAGATGGGATTGTCGGCGACAAAACTTGGACAACCCTAAATCTTAGCTAACAGGGTATTTAACAACCCGTTTCGCTTCCTTTATACAAGGGGCAAAATATATCTTGCCCCTGTAGATCAAAGTAACTTTTAAACTCTTATGGCATACAGCGACTTTACAACCCTCAGTAAAGTAAGGACAGCCTTTCACCTTACTCTTGACGAAACCACCCGTCTTTTTACTGACATTGCCCCCATTGAACCAAGCGACTATCTCAAAACTACGCTGAATGAATTTTTACCCCTTGCCAATGCTATCAATACCGAAAAAGCTCGTTCTGAATTAATTATTGCCCCCGTCTTATTGGAAGTGCGGCGACACTTGAACTTCCAAGTCGGCTTTTTTTCCGGTACAGACTTCAATGTAGACCCCACAGTTGGACTAAGCGGATACTGTGATTATATTCTTACCGCTTCAAAAGAAATGTATGAAATCTATGCTCCAGTCGTCACCCTTGTAGAAGCCAAAAACGAAAATATTAAAAGTGGTTTAGGACAATGCATTGCTGAAATGGTTGCTGCTCAACGCTTCAATCAACAAAAAGAAACTCCTATTGATGCTATCTACGGAGCCGTTACCACAGGAATGATCTGGAAGTTTCTCAAACTCAAAAATCAAACAGCTTTTATTGATTTAAACGATTATTTTATTAAAGAAGTTGATAAAATTTTAGGAATATTATCTAAACCTTTAAGTCAAAATTTATTAAATTGATAGTTCATTGCCATGAAGCATGATACCAAATTCGCTACGATTGCCCCTTTTTAAATGCACCACAGAGACACAGAGAACACAGAGAAGGAGAAGAGATAATTTTTAGGTTTAACTTGCACTTTGCCAAAGTGGAATCTGAATTAAAAACTCTGTTCCTTTCCTTTGTTCGCTAAAGCAGTGGAGCTGACCTCGGTGTTTTTCAACTACGATTTGATAGCTGATGGACAATCCCAAACCTGTACCCACACCTACGGGTTTGGTGGTAAAGAAGGGGTCGAAAATTCTTGCTTTAACGTGTTCCTTGATTCCCGCTCCATTGTCTGCAATTCGGATAACGACTTGATTGTCGTTCACGACTTCGGTGCGAATTTGAATCATCGGTTTAAAGTCCGTTGTCAATTGTTTGTTATTACCCTCACAAAGAGAGAGCGAAGGGAGAGACATCGCTGACTCTTCTAAAGCGTCGATCGCATTAGTCAGTAAATTCATAAACACCTGGTTGAGCTGCCCCGCATAGCACTCTACTTTTGGCAGGTTGCCGTATTCTTTTATCACCTGAATTCCCGGACGCTTCCCTTGAGCTTTCAGGCG
>JAIUYC010000531.1 GCA_020216575.1 Coleofasciculus sp. S288
TCGCTGCAAAATTTGCCGCTCTCAACAGTACGTCAGTTGCGGAAAACCACGCGAGAGGCGGTTCGCCACTACATTCAGGAGCGCGGTGGTGATATATTGCAGGGATTGAGCGAATCGATTGATTGGAACAATCTAGCAGTGCTAATTCTCAATCGATTGCGAAATTCTGCGGCTGTGACGACCTCCTTGGGAGTAGTTAGTCAAGAATTGGCATTAATTTTAGAGCGCTACTTGGAGAAAGATTTAGAGAAAATTGTGGCTCAAGCCATTCCAATTTTAGCGATCGATCAGGTGATTATTGACCGAGTTAGAGCGACGACTCCAGCGGAACTAGAGGCAACTGTTCAAGGCATTGTGAAAAGTGAGTTGCAAGGCATTGTTAATTTAGGTGGAATCTTGGGCTTTGTTGTCGGGCTGTTGCAGACAGGTTTGCTACTGATGAGGTAATTCCATGGGGATTGAATTTAGAAGTTCTCGATCGCATATTTTTCTTGAAAAATGCTTCGCAGCCACTGTACTGCTAAATCTGTTCAGGCCTGAGGTGGAGGAGGAGAGCGATCGCTTCTCTCGTAACAAATCGCGCTAGATGATGAACAGCCCTTGCTCCAGACTGTGAACTTGATATCATATGAAGTATCTCCCATATCATGGGATTTTTTGGTAATTTGCGATCGCCTTTAGTTTGCAAGACGGGAGGCGATCGCTTTTTCGTAGATTAAAATGATTAAAGTCCAATAGTGGGCTTTTGTCAATAATGGGCTTGGTTAGGCTGCGAATAAAAGAGTTTGCTTCGGAGAAGGGCTGGACGCTGAAAGAGGTTTCTGAGCGTTCTGGAGTTCCATACACGACTCTCCAAAATTATGCAAAGTCTCCTGGATTAGTAAGCGTTGATGTTACTTCTTTACACAAGCTGGCTCGTACATTCGATGTTTTGATAGAAGATTTGTACGAGATTGTGCAGGAGTAGGCGCAAACTTGCCATTTTCCTTGTATCAAATCTCTTGTGCCACAATTAATACCAGTGTCTCAATATTATTTGTGAGCTATGGTTTGGACTCCAGGACAGATATTGCAGGGCGGTAAATACACCATTGAAAAAAAGCTAGGACAGGGCGGCTTTGGCATCACTTATCTTGCCAGGGATAAAAAGGGTAATCCAGTCGTTATTAAGATGATTAAAGAGGAAGATGTAGACAGTTTTGATTTTGATAAATGTCAGCAAGATTTTGTAAATGAGGCGCTAAAGCTCAAGGGATGTCAGCACCCTCATATTGTCAAGGTTTATGAGCTGATCAAAGAGGGTGAGCTGTGGGGCATGGTAATGGAGTACATCGAAGGGGAAGACTTAGGCAGTTGGCGTTTACCATTACCAGAGTCTGAAGCTTTGCTATACATTCATCAAATTGGTGAAGCACTCAAGGTGGTTCATAACAATGGCTTTTTGCATCGGGATGTAAAGCCGAACAACATAATGATACGAGCAGATAAGCCTGAAGCTGTGTTAATTGATTTTGGCATTGCCCGCGACTTTACCCTTGGTGTGACGCAGACCCACACGACACATCTAACAGTTTTCTATGCGCCCCCTGAGCAGTATAATCATCGTGCTAAACGCGGCGCGTATACAGATGTCTATGCTTTGGCAGCGACGCTGTACAAATTGCTCACAGGAAAAGAACCTGAAAGTGCAATGTCTAGGGGGCTTGGTGAGCCACTTAAGCCACCGAAGAAACTCAATCCAAATATTAGTGATAGAGTAAATCAGGCTATTCTCCAAGGACTGGAGCTATGGCCAGAGATGCGTCCTCAGTCAGTGCAGGACTGGTTAGCGTTATTTGAATCCGATCATCTGAGTTCAGCGGTAGGGTTGGATTACAGAAAATTGCGGGATTCATTAGCAGCCGGAAACTGGAAAGAGGCTGATCGAGAAACTGTTGCCGTCATGCTAAAGGCATTTCACCGTGAAAAAAAAGGTATGCTCGAATGCGAAGACATCGACAAGTTTCCCTGTGAAGACCTTCGCACTATCGATCAACTCTGGGTTAAATATAGCTATGGGCGCTTTGGTTTTAGTGTCCAGAAGCGCATCTACGATCAGTGTGGAAGAAATGAATACAAATTCGGTGATCTCGTTGGCTGGCGCGTGAATAACAAATGGCTTTATCCATCTGACCTTACCTTCAACCTTCAGGCTCCTCTTGGACATCTACCTGGCTTACGTCGCGGGAGTCATCGTCGGGGTGGGGGATTGTATCTCTTCTCTCGTGTCGAGACTTGTAACTTATAACATCTAAACGTGATCGCATCTACTATCCGTTAACGGGAGTAGTTTACGCAGTTTTCAACGGTGCAACAACCCTAATAGTAGTTTTTGGTTGGATTGAAATTCCCAAAACCTCACTGATTGCCAGTAATTGCGTCAGCGTCGCAGATTCATACTCTCTATCTTCATATCGCTGAAGAAGACTCTCTTCAATTCCCAGTCGTTCAGCAAGTTCCTTCTGGCTAATCTTAGCAGCAATACGGGCTTGAATCAGAACGCGGGGGAGCTGAGAGAGAGAATCAATTTCAAAGACGATTGGTTCGTTCTCATCCCGATTAATTAGGGCTTCATACTCCTGCATCTGGGAGGTAAAGTCATCTAACAGACTCTGCACTCCATCTACATTGAGCTGCCACATAATAGGATTGGTTTTCTTCAAGTCATTATCCGGTGCATTTAGCAGTGCCAACGCCCGTTCAAACCCCTCAATACGCTCTTTAGTTACTTGGTACTCTAAATCATTTAAAATCACGGTTCCCACCTCACCAAATCTATAGCGATTAGTCCTTTGCGGTTTTGTCTTTTATCAAGCTGGAATAGTTCCAAAAAAGTCAGTCCTGTATCATCAGCTATCAACTCAGATGGAAAAAGTTCTCCCCTGTATTTAGATTTCTGGGCTGCTCGTTTATCATAAAGATTGAGCAAGGTGGGAGCATTAGTTCTGAGGTAATCAATGTCAACCCCCTCAGCATCCCAGCAAGCATCAAAATCATTTGGGTTCAGCTTGTCGGTTACAAAACTACCATTAATATAGATGGTTCGACAGCCTGCGGCTCTAAGATGCTCCATCGCCTTTTTGAGTCCTTCTATCAGCCAAGAACGCTGCACTGTGGTGTCAAATCGGGCGAGAAATTCATCCCAGGTACAAAAATGAATCCCTGGAGGCAGGTTGCCGTTATCATCAAACGGTGGAATTGCCATGTTAAACCTATATCACCAACAACAGACCGATCGCTTTGCCAAGTATCTCGCAGACACCGGCGTTACCTTCGCCCGTTACACAGGGGACACCCCTGAAGACAAAAACGGTTAATCTTCCTCTTCCTCTGCTTCAGCTTCAGCATCCTGATACAGTTCCTGAAGCTTTTGCTGTTGGCTACGACGGGAAATGCGACGATATTTTTTAGTTTCTAGTTTGGGTTCGTACTGCGTTTGCCCTTTTCCTCTAGCTTTCGCTTTCAGGACTGACTCTGGATCGGCTTGTTGGTTCAGCCAGTCTTGATAAGCGATCGCCTCGTCCAATAAATCCAAATAATACTCATATCGCTCCCAATCATCCCGCACCGCACAGTTGGGCTCATCTCGATGCAGGCAATCACTAAACTGACAGTTAGCAACAGCTAATCGCTCCCGTGCTTCTGGGAAATACAGCGTTAACTCTTCCGGACTACACTCGATATCAGGCTGATTAAAGCCAGGAGTATCTGCTAAGAGTCCACCCGTAGGCAGTTCAAACAGTTCAACATGACGGGTGGTGTGACGCCCTCGGCTGAGTTTGCCCGATACTTCTCCCACCCGCAGGTTAACGTTGGGAATCAGAGTATTGATTAAACTTGACTTCCCAACGCCCGAAGGACCAGCTACAACGGTGATTCTCTGGCTGAGTTGATGCTTCAGTTCTTCTAAGCCTTGAAGTTTGTGGACGCTGATAAATATAGGGTTGTAGCCCCACTCTTTGAAACGGCTTCTCCACTCCTCTAACTCCTCATCTGATACTAAATCGCTCTTATTCAAGCACAAACAGATGTCTAATCCCGTAGACTCTGCCTTCACTAGAAATCGAGTCATCTGATACGGGTCTAAGGGTGGATCTGTTACGGCAAAAACGAGGAGAATTTGGTCAGCATTGGCGACTGGGGGACGATCCAGTTGGGTGTTGCGGGGCAGGACTTCTGCGATCGCACCTCTTCCCCCTGCCCAATCCGGTTCTTCAACGACAACGCGATCGCCCACCATCACCTGCTGACCAATTTTTTTCAGCCGAGTGCGACGAGTACAAAGTAATTTTGGATTTTGGACTTCGGACGTTCGGCGAGCGCTCAGTCGAGCCGCGTGAGGCTTCGACGGTGAGCTCAGCCGAACCGCGCTCAGTCGAACGATTTTGGGGGGCGTTAGCGTAGCGGGACGAAGCCCGGCTGGGAGGTTCCCACCC
>JAIUYC010000532.1 GCA_020216575.1 Coleofasciculus sp. S288
GTATTGCTGTTTTTGATGGATACTATTTACACCCTACCAGGACTTTTGCTATCGGTGACGCTGGCGTTTGTGGTGGGGCGGGGGGTTTTAAATGCCGCGATCGCACTTAGTATTTCCTACATCCCCCAGTATTATCGAGTCGTCCGCAACCACACCACCAGCGTCAAAAACGAACTCTTCATCGAAGCGGCTCAAGCTATGGGGGCTTCCACACCACGAGTGTTGTCTCGCTACCTGTTTCTCAACGTTGTTCAAAGCGTACCCGTGTTATTTACCCTCAACTCGGCTGATGCCATTTTAATTTTAGGAGCCTTGGGATTTCTAGGACTGGGACTGCCAGAACAGACGCCAGAGTGGGGACACGATTTGCGTCAGGCACTCGATTCCTTACCCACTGGTATTTGGTGGACAGCCCTGTTCCCTGGTTTAGCGATGACGACAATGGTGGTAGGGTTATCTCTTTTGGGAGAGGGCTTGAGCGAGATTATCAATCCTCGTTGGCGTCGCGAAGCTTAAATGATATGGGTTAAGCTCTTCCCACCTTGGATACTGAACTATAGCTTATTTCAAGACTTGCATGCCTACAATTTACTCAGGGCTATGTTAGCGGTGATAGTAAGAAGATGGGTAATCAGTTAATCGCCTTCCGCCTCAGCGATGAAGAAGTTGTACTACTCATGCAACAGGCTTACCCAGAGGAGAATGCCAGCTTAACAGCCCAAAGACTGATCCGGCAGCTACTCGGAACACAGAACATTTCCCCTGATGCATTAACCGGTCTACTCACTCAAGTCGATGAGTTCCAGGAGCAAGTCGAGTCAGTCAAGAGTTTTGTGAATGGGACGATTGACGAACGCATGGAAGCTGTGGACAAACTGGTTAATGAAGCGGTTAACCAGCAGATGAATGCAGAACAGTTCCAGATGCGATCGCGTTTTGATGAATTGCAACAGCGCTTAGACAAACGGCTCCAAATACAGCGCCAATCATACACCTTAGCGAGTTCGCGTAACCTGCAATCTGAGCGACCTACCCAGCCCGTCAATCACTCTGAACTGGCTCGACGCTTGATCAATCCCAGAACCGGACATCCCTATTCTCAAAGTGCCATTAACCGCCAGAAAAATCGCTCGGACTTTCCTAAATGGTCTGAACAGCGCGACCCCCACCAAGTCGCTTGGGAATATAAGCCGAAGGATGGGCTTTTTTACCCCTTAGAGTCATCCTAGGGTGTAGGGAATCTGGGCTAGTGATCGACTTACTCCCTTCCCGCTTGAAGAATACTTATTTTTTTAACCACAGAGGACACAGAGGACGCAGAGGAAACAAGTGATAGGTACTCTTGAAGTGAGAAGGGAGTATAGCAATCGCCAAGGCGATTAGGATTCTCGCCAAATACTGAAACCTTGACCTGTCAATATGCATCCCTTCTGCCCTCTACCCTCTGCCTTCTGCCTTTTGCGATAGCTAAAAATCTTGAAGCAGGAGAGTTCCATCTCCAAGGTTGGGAATCCTTACTCGCAACGCAGTAGGGTATGAAGGAAGTCAATGCACTTACTCAGGATGAATTCTACTCACGACTGGTCAACTGACCTAGCTACCTCCGAGCAAATACCAGTGGTACAGACTTCTCAACTGGGAAAGGTCTATCGCACTGGTTTCTGGCTGAATCAAAAAATTGAATCTCTGAAAAACTGCTCTCTTGCCGTCTATCAGGGAGAAACATTTGGCTTGCTTGGACCTAATGGGGCAGGAAAAACAACGCTATTGAAAACGCTGCTAGGAATTGTACGTCCGACTTCAGGGCGGGCGTGGTTGCTCGGACAGCCGATTGGCAATGTCAAAGTGAAGCAGCAAATCGGTTACTTGCCCGAAAACCCTTACTTCTACGATTACCTGACCGGCTGGGAGTTTTTGCGGTTTGTGGCGGGGCTATTTGAAATTCCAGAAGACGTGCAGCGCCAACGCATTCCCCAGTTGTTGGATTTAGTGGGATTGTCTCACTCATCTGCTCGTAAGAAGCAATTGCGGCAGTATTCTAAAGGAATGCTCCAGCGTGTCGGGATGGCGCAAGCCCTGATTAATGACCCAGAGGTGGTATTTTTAGATGAACCCATGTCGGGGCTTGACCCCATAGGACGTTACCAGATTCGGGAGATTATTCTCTCTCTCAAAGCTGAAGGCAAGACGATTTTCTTCAACAGCCATGTGCTCTCAGATGTGGAAAAAATTTGCGATCGCATTGCTATCCTCGCACGAGGAGAATTAATTTGTGTTGGCTCTCTCGATGAACTCTTAGGCACAGTTGAGGCTTACCAAGTTAGAGGTCGAGGTGGCAATATAGACATACTCAAACGCTGGGTCAAGGGACTGGCTTTCGACGATGATTGCTGGTACGGTCAATTACAGGGCGAACCCCAAGAATTTCTTGCCAGTCTCCGCCTGATGGGCGCTAACCTCATTACGATGAATCTTGCTCGCACGTCTTTAGAAGAGTTTTTTGTGCAGCAATTGCAGCAACGAGGAATTACATCCACCCAATAACTAATCGTGGGGTTTGGAGGAGCCACGCTGCAACTCCAACCTTTGAAGGATGCCTGTTAAGCCCAACTCGTTGTACTTCTTAACAGGGTATTCATTTATAAATCCAAAAAACTCATGGCTGATATCGTTGAGACTGCTGTCAATGCGGGTACATTCAACACGTTGGTTAAGGCGGTTGAGGCTGCCGATTTGGTAGACATCCTGAAGAGTCCTGGTCCCTATACTCTCTTTGCACCCCTCGATGAGGCGTTTGCCAGAATGCCAGAGGGAGCGTTAGACAAGTTGTTGGAGGACAGTTCACGGCTCAAAAAAATTCTGACTTATCACGTTCTCTTTGGTGATGTGAGGAGCGATAACTTACTTGAACTTGATGAAGCTCCAACTGTTGAGGGTTCAGTTGTTGTTATTGATTCCTCTCACGGTTATAAGGTGAATCAGGCAGTAGTCATCACACCCGATATCCTTGCTGAAAATGGTGTCATCCACGCTATTGATTCAGTATTGATGCCAGCGATAATGGAGTACTAAGCTAGTGCACATCTAAAGGGCAAATTTCTTCATGTTGTTGGTAATTGGTAATTGGTAATGGGATAAAAACTACCTATGGCAGATGACAGATTCCCCATTACCAAGTATCAACTTATTGTTGGAGTGTTATCTATTTCGTAGCCTCAACTTGGGTAGTTGGAAAATCTTTTTGAGTTAAGAACTCGGGAAATACACCTGTCAAAATAAACCCTATGATAACACCAAATGTTAATCCGAAAAAGAAAATACTCGGTTTTAATTTGATAGCAATTAGTAAGTCTTGTAGGCTGTTAGAAGATTGGCTTATATTTCTTTTTAAGAAAATGTCTTGGATTTTACGCATTTGGAGATTGATACGTGCTTAGTGTCTCTTCCATATTAATGCTTCTCATGATATCCGCATATCCGTATCGTAATAAACCCGCCCCTACTGCCAGGGCAGGTTTAGTCCATTGATCTATTGGTTGCAACAGTGAAAAAAAACCACCCGTACATTCAACGCCAATAAATTAACCAACAGGATCATTTATTTCAAGGCTCTTAAGTCAGTGCCATTTTGATTAAGACTCACGCCCCGATGCCCATTTATCCCGCCATTTGACCATTCCTTCACTGGCAATCACCCAGCGACGACAAACTAGATTTTCTCGCAGGGGCGATCGCCCTTCGCGCCACATGGCATACTTATAAGCAATCGGTTTTCCAGCACTCTCATTAAACGGAATTTCTCCAAACCAAGTGTTGGTGTTGATGTACTCCAAGGGGTAAGCCTTTGCAATATCCCAGTTACCTAACTCCGGACAATCTCCCATGACTACAATAATTTCACCTGGATTAGTCTCGACACCATTAAGTTGCGCTCTTACAATAGTTTTCCCTTTGACTCGTTCTCCAACGCAACTAATAACAATGACTTGTTTTGAATCGAGTTCCAGATTGAGCAGCTTCCCGTCTTGGACTTCAAGCTTGTTCCGCGATAAGACATCAGTATGTTCGCCATCAGGTAACTCAGTGTCAACTTCTTCAACTGTCGTCGCTTCGCCACGATTCATCGCTACAAAACAAAATGAATCTCGGTAGCGTCGCACGTAACAGTAGACATCAGGAGTTAGATACTTTTGCCAGTGTCCCCCCATCGGCACCGCCGGATTCAGTCGCCTCAAACCGGAGAGTAACCGGATATCGCGATAAAGGGGTGAATCCGTGTCCCATTTTTCCATCATTGGGCGGTTGTAGGGGTCATTATTCCCGAAAGGGTTACTATCCGCGTTCGTATCGTTATGAAGATACTGTTCGGTGCCGTAGTAGATGCAGGGAATACCGCGAGCGGTCATAATAAATGCGATCGCCAAACGTAGAATGTCCGGATCAGAATTTAATGTTTGAAATCGGTGCATATCG
>JAIUYC010000533.1 GCA_020216575.1 Coleofasciculus sp. S288
GATGTTCCCCTCTTATACCTTAGGTAGATGCAGGTGGTAGATAGAAAAACCTACATCTTCCTCTAGGGCAATTTCAGGAAACATCTTTTATGTAATTGGCAATGAGCGACAGGACTTAGCCAGCGTCTCTAGATGTAGGGTGGGCATAGCAAGACTGTCTTATCGGTACGTCGCCCAACGATTTAACTAGGGTTACAACCCCCGATAAACCGCCGTTTCATACTAGTTAGACAGTCTGGGGTGGGCATAGCCCACCCTACTCCTATAGGTAGAGTTGAAATCTGATTAATGGCGCGAACCGACACACATCAGATATCCAAATCAGTGAAATTCAGACGAGAACCGTAGGTTTCAATGAATTCACGGCGGGGTCCAACGCGATCGCCCATGAGGACGGTAAAAATGCGATCGGCTTCAGCCGCATCCTCAATCTCCACCTGTTTCAGAGTGCGAGTGGCGGGGTCCATCGTCGTTTCCCACAGTTGTTGCGGCATCATTTCACCCAAACCTTTGAACCGTTGGATGGTGTAGTTGGCATTGGCGGGAAACTCGTGTTGGATGAGGTTAGTAAGTTCGCGATCGCTATAGCAATAGTAATGATTGCGCCCTCGCTCTACTTTATATAGTGGAGGACAAGCAATATAGATGTAGCCCTGATCAACAAGCGATCGCTGATAGCGATAGAAGAACGTCAACAACAGCGTGCGGATATGGGCCCCATCTACATCAGCATCAGTCATGATCACTATGCGGTGGTAGCGCAGTCCAGAGGGATCGAACTCCTCGCCCTTGATGCCCAAGCCAAGGGCTGTAATCAGCGCTTGAATCTCTGTGTTCTTGTAGATTTTGGCGTCGTCGGTTTTCTCAATGTTGAGGATTTTGCCGCGTAGGGGCAAGATGGCTTGAAATTGCCTGTCTCTTCCTTGTTTGGCACTGTTATGAACAAAGACACCACTTGCGAGAGCGAAGTTATGGGTATGGGGAACTTCAATGTCGTAAACATCTACCCGTTCTTCTAGGCGCTTAATAGAAACAACACGGTGGTTGTAATGAGCAACAGCTTCACGGGCAAGTGTCTCATCGCCCTCAAAGTAGCGTTGACAGAACGTATCAAACCGCAACATAGACTTGTCGCGTTTTTCGATACGGTAAGCATTGTAGGCATTAACATCCAGTTGACCCTGCTCGATTTCAACTTGCTTCAGAGCAGCCAGGGTTTTGCGGTAGTAAGTTTGGCTTAGTGCCGCAAAACGTTTTGTGCGGAACTCTTCGCTGCTGTGAACTTCCCGACACTTCTCAATCACGTCGGGGCGGTGCAGGGTTTGTTCGAGATGTTGACGATGCAGCTTCAGGTGTTCAGCAGCAGGCAAACGTCGGATGTTTGTGGGGTTATTGTTGCGCTTGTTGAAATCTACATGATGACAGTGGTCACCGTCCGTCAACTGATAGACACCCTGCCAACGGTTATACCAATCCGCAAGTAGGTGGGTAAACAGCCAGCTATCGGAACGCGGACTCCAGGCCATTTCATAACCATCAATGGTAATTCCTGGTTCGCTCTTGTCAGACAGCTTCCGATATAGGGGCATAAGTGAGTCATCAGATGTCAACAGGGCGGCTGGTTTGTAGCTGCCATCCCGCAACATAAAGCGGTGATCAGGTGTGCAGATAATCGTTTCCCCATTATCTAATGTCACCTCGATCACTTCGGCGTTTGCTTTGGTCATCCGAGCATTGATGATGCGCTCTAGCCCGATAGTTCCATCCTGACGAATGGTGTAGCAGAAATGCTCCTTACCCCTCGCCTGTTCTGCCACGATTTCTTTGAAACTGAGAGAACGTCCATCGGCCAGTGCAACAAGCGTATCTCCATCAAAACAACCGCCAGCACTATCCCCTTCCACGATGAAGATTTCGGATTCTGCGGGGTCTCTGGAACTACAATCTGCTAGTTTACCCGGTAAGGGGGAAGACTCCAGAACCGACTTGCGGCGCACTAAGTCACGAGCACGACGGGCAGCTTCTGCGGCTTTATAGGCTTGAATCGCCTTGTCCAAAACGGCATCTGCCACCTGTGGGCGGAACTCCAGATACTCTGTGAGTACTTCGCCTACTAGGGAATCAACGATTCCCCGCACTTCGGTATTCCCCAGTTTCGTCTTGGTTTGACCTTCAAATTCTGGGTCTGGTACTTTGACGGAAATCACGCCCGTCAATCCTTCCCGGACATTCTCACCGCCGAGGTTAGCTTCATTCTCTTTAATTTTGTTGCGCTTGCGAGCGATCGCATTCATCGTCCGCGTCAATACTGTCTTCAGTCCCTCTAAGTGAGTACCCCCATCAATCGTGCGGATGTTGTTGGCAAAGCCCAGTAAATTATCGCTGTAGGCATCGACGCACCACTGCAACGCCACTTCGAGTTGGATACCGTTGCGCTCTCCTTGTATATAAATGATCTCCTCGTGCAGGGGTTCCTTTTCACGATTCATGTAGGCGACGTATTCCTGAATGCCGCCTTCGTAGTGGTACGTTTCTACCCGTGCTGGAGTGACACGATGGTCAGTAAACGTCATCCGGACACCTGCATTCAGATACGCTAGTTCTCGCAGACGCCCTGCTAAAGTAGTGTAGTCAAAGTCGATGCCTGTGGTGAAAATTTGTGTATCCGGCCTAAAGTTAACTGATGTGCCAGTACGAGCTTCCTTATCGGGTTGTGCTGTCAGGTCAGTAACTGGCTTGCCTCGCTCGTAGCGTTGAGTGTGTACCTTTTTCTCACGCCAAACCGTTACCTCAACCCACTCCGAGAGGGCATTAACCACGGAAATGCCAACGCCGTGTAATCCTCCAGATACCTTATAGCCACCACCCCCAAATTTACCCCCAGCATGAAGCACCGTCATCACCGTTTCGAGTGCTGATTTGCCTGTTGTGGGATGGGTATCGGTGGGAATGCCGCGTCCGTCGTCTGTAACGGTAACGGAACCATCGGCATTGATATCCACTTCGATGTGGGTGCAGTAGCCAGCCAGAGCTTCATCAATGGAGTTGTCTACGACCTCATAAACTAGATGATGGAGTCCCCTGGGTCCAGTAGAACCGATATACATCCCCGGACGCTTACGCACTGGGTCGAGACCTTCCAGAACTTGAATCTGATCGGCACTGTAACTACTCGTCATGTAAGGGCTTCTCCACTAAAAGCTTTTAGCCTTGTGTTGCATCAAAAATGCCAAAACACCCGTAGATTCTAACACAAAAGGCTTAGAGGCGACCCTAGGGCAGTTTCATGAGTTATTTATATAGGGGATGAACCCGTTTTATATTTTGGATTTTAGATTTTGGATTTTGGAGTGAGTGCGGCACAGGTTCAAGGAAACATGAAACCAGGGTCATTGTGGCAACCGGGGCTAATTGTAATTTGTGGTGCAACGGCTACAGGGAAGTCGGGGCTGGCTTTGGCATTGGCAGAACGACTGGGTTGTGTAATTCTCAGTGCGGACTCGCGCCAGGTTTATCGGGAGTTTGATATCGGCACAGCGAAACCTTCTAGGACTGAACGACAATTCGTGCCGCATTATTTAATAGATATCTGTGATCCTACCGAGACGATGACGGTTGCTGACTACCAGCAGCAGGTTCAAGCTTTAATTAACCAGTTTCATCTCCCCTTTGCCCAGAAGGACAGGTTTACAGAGGCTATCTGTGAGATGAAAGAATCAAAGGTGAAATTCGCCTCTACAACCCCTCTCCCCCTCTTGGTAGGAGGTACGGGTTTATATATTCGCTCAGTGGTGCAGGGGATGAAAATTCCGAGGGTTGCACCCAATTATGAATTGCGATCGCAACTTTCTTCCCTCGGTCAAACTCAGCTCTATGCATTTCTCCAACAAATTGACCCAGATGCTTGCCACAAGATTCATCCCAACGATGAGGTTAGAACATTACGGGCTTTGGAAGTCTATTATGTCACGGGTCGTCCAATTTCAGAGCAGCAGGGAGAGAATCCTCCAGATTATCCAATCCTCCAGATTGGCTTGGAATGCGGCGATCCCGATGCCCTTACCCGTCGCATCGAACAGCGTACCGAGCAAATGATAGCAGCAGGTTGGGAGGCGGAGGTAAAAGCTCTTTGTGAGAAATATGGTGTTGATTTACCACTCCTAGATACACTGGGGTATCGAGAGATGAAACAATATCTTGCAGGTGACATCTCTCTATCAGAGGCGAAAGAGTTAACTGTTTTGCACACGCGTCAATTTGCCAAGCGACAGCGCACTTGGTTTCGGGCTTATAAAGAAATTGAATGGTTTGATACGGATAATTCTGATGTATTAGAGAAGGTGTGGCAGCGAGTACAGGAATTTATAGAAAACCTTAAGTGAGCGTATCCGGATCGACGCCCAAAGCTCGCAGTTGTTCTGCCAGTAGTTGAGCGCGTTGTTCAGCTTGTTCAGCACGATGTTCCGCT
>JAIUYC010000534.1 GCA_020216575.1 Coleofasciculus sp. S288
TGAACGTCACCACAGAACAGTTTAGAGTCGAGCGAGGAGCCCAAGCTTCAGTCAGTAGTAGGGGGAACGGCTCTGCCGGAGGTCTAGAGGTCAGATCTCGTGGTGTTGTTCTGGATAATGGCAAGCTCACCGCACAAACGATATCCGGTTCGGGTGGGAACATTACCTTGGGTGGTTTGGATACCCAGCGATCGCTGGAATCTTTGCAGTTGAGTAATGGGAGTGAAGTCTCCACCTCCACCGTTAATGGTTCACAGGGAGGAACGGTAACTGTCAGAACAGCTAGGTCGGTGGAGTTGACGGGTGGGAGTAGCTTGTCTGCTGAAGCCACGATGGGCGGCAATGCTGGGGGCTTACAGATTATCACGAACCAGTTCGCGCTGGATGGAGCACAAGCAACGGTGAGCAGCACGGGGACTGGTACGGCTGGTAACCTAGAAGTGCAGGCACGCGATGTAGTTCTGAGCAACCAGAGCAGACTGGCTGCCACAACTGAGGCGGGTTCCGGGGGCAACATTGCGCTGAATGGCCTGCAAACCTTGCAGGTCAACAACAGCTTAATTACCGCCTCGACCCAAAGTGGTAGAGCGGGAGACGTGAGCGTCAATGCAAGGGAATCTGTGCGGCTACAGGGGGCGTTGGCAAATGGCTCTCCTGGTGGAATTGCAGTGGAAGCCACAGCAGCGCGTGGCAATGCAGGAGAGGTAAGGTTGAATACCAGGCAGTTGTCGCTTTATGACTCTCAGATATCTGCGTCCAACGTCTCAGGCGTGAGTGAAGGCATTAGGCTAGAAGGCTTAGACACCTTGACGGCAAACAACAGCCTCATCTCTGCTTCGACTGAAACTGGCACAGCCGGAAGCTTGGTTGTAGAGGCTACCGAAGTTGTAGAATTAAGCGGAGCAGGGGGTCTGTCCGTTGGGGCAACCTCTGGCGGTATAGCTGGAGACTTGAGCGTTGAAACTGACCGGATGACTCTCCGCAATGGCGCCCAAGTCACCGTCAGTTCTCCTCAAGGGCAAGCCGGCAACCTTTCCATTACGTCTAATACCCTATCCTTACTCCAAGGTAGCCTTAGAGCTGAAACTGGGACGAGTGGCGATCGCGGTGGAGCGAATATCACCCTCGATGGCTTAGACGTGCTGCTACTCTCTAACGAAAGCCTGATTTCTGCCAATGCCCTAGAAGATGCCAATGGCGGCAACATTACTGTTGATTCCAGATACATCATTGCGCTGACGCCAAGAGGACTACAGGGCAGCGACATCGTGGCCAATGCTGTTAGAGGTAACGGCGGTCGGGTAAACATCACCGCACGAGCAGGCATCTTGGGCATCGAGTTCCGATCCATCAGAACCTCAGAAAACGATATCACCGCCAGTTCAGAGTTTGGTTTCGCTGGCTCAGTCACCATTACCCGTCCCAATATTGACCCCAGCCGGGGTTTAGCTCAGTTGCCCAGCGATTTGGTTGATGCGACACAGTTAGTTGACCGCAGTTGTTCGAGTGCCGGAGAAAACTTGGCAGACAACCGCTTTATCATTACAGGTCGTGGAGGGCTGCCGCCTAACCCTGCTGAAACTCTAGGCGAGGAAGGCTTGCTAGAGGATTTAGGGAGTTCAGCCGGGATGGGGAATGAGAAACAAGGGATAGGGTCAGTTGCACCCATTGCCTCTAGCCATATTCCAAGCGTCCAGATTATTGAAGCTAGGGGATGGATGAAAACTGCCGATGGGCAGGTAATGCTTGTCGCTGAAGTTCCCTCAGCTACAGGCTGGCGTTCTTGGTTAACCTACCCATCTTGTCAAGGTTCCAGGCTACTACCCCTTGAATGAGCCGAATGGAGAAGTTCTATAACTCATTACTTTTGACTCCTCCCCTCTATCCCACCTCAGATGAACTAAGCGCCATTTCCATTAAGACTTTCTGAGCGCATTGCTCTTTTGCGTCTTCAGAGGGATGCCGTTGGATGTAGGAACCATCAGATTGTAGCTCCCAGGCTTGACGGTTATCTGCTAGCATGATTGCCAGAATTTCTTGCAAGTCTTTGGCAATCTCTGGATCTTCGACGGGTACGACCGCCTCGACTCGCCGATCCAGGTTGCGGGGCATCCAATCGGCACTGCCAATATAGACTTCCTCTTGACCCTGATTGTAGAAATAATAAATCCGTGAGTGTTCTAAAAAACGACCGACCACGCTAATCACGCGGATATTTTCGCTGATGCCTTTGACACCAGGACGTAGACAGCACATCCCCCGAACAATCAGGTCGATTTGGACACCGGCTTGGGAAGCTTCGTAGAGTTTGGCAATAATCTTCGGGTCTACCAAAGCATTCATCTTAGCAACGATGCGAGCGCTTTCACCGTTACAGACATGGTCGATTTCTCGCTGGATCATGGCTGTCATGCGATCGCGCAAATTCACCGGCGCAACCAACAACTTGCGATAAGACCGCTGCCGCGAGTACCCTGTCAGATAATTAAACAAATCCGTCAAATCTGCCCCTAAATCCTCGCGACAGCTCAATAAACCTAAATCAGTGTAAACTCTGGCGGTTTTTGGGTTATAGTTCCCAGTACCGATGTGGACGTATCGGTGGATGCGGTCTTGTTCGCGACGCACCACCAGCACGATTTTTGTGTGCGTCTTCAAACCAACCAAACCATAAACCACATGCACCCCAGCTTGTTCTAACTTCCGCGCCCAATTAATATTGTTCTCTTCATCAAAACGGGCTTTCAGTTCCACCAATACCGCCACTTGCTTGCCATTTTCGGCTGCTGCAATCAAGGCGTTCACGATAGGTGAATCCCCTGAGGTTCGATAGAGCGTCATTTTGATTGCCAAAACCTCAGGATCGTAAGCCGCCTGGGTAATGAAGCGCAGCACGGTTGCGGAGAAGGAGTCATAGGGATGATGGACTAGCAAGTCTCCCCTACGAATTACGCTGAAAAAATCTTCAAGTCCCTCTTCTACGGCAGGCGACAGCAGGCGTGGGGGTACAGTTGGTGTCCAAGGGGGGTCTTTTAGGTGTGGAAGCGGCAACTCCATAAACGACATCAAATCTTTTAGTCCTAAAGGACCTTCTACCTCGTAGATATCTGCCTCCTTGAGTTCCAATTCCTCCATCAACATTCCCCGCACTGACTCCGGTGTTCCGACTTGAGCTTCTAGGCGCACAACCGAACCACCGAGGCGTCGTTTGCGCAGTTCCTGCTCAATCGCCAAGAGCAAATCCTCAGCTTCCTCCTCCTCGAGCGCCAGATCGGAATTCCGTGTAATCCGGAAAGAGTGATACTCTTGGATATTCATCCCCGGAAACAGGGTTTCCAAATTATGAGCAATCACTTGCTCTAGGGGAACACCCATCCAAATAGGATGTTGTTTCTTGACTCGCTGCCGCAATTGTTCAGGGAGAGGCACAAATCGGGGCAAGACTTCGGGGACTTTCACTCGCGCAAACAATTCTTTTCCAGTATCTGGGTCTTTTACCACCACGGCTAGATTCAAGCTGAGGTTGGAAATATGGGGAAAGGGATGACCGGGATCAATAGCAAGAGGGGTCAAAACTGGAAAAATTTGTCCCTCAAAGTAGTTTTGCAAGTAAGCCCGCTGATCCAGATTCAAATCCATATAGTCCAGCAGGTAAATGCCTTCTTGTGCCAGTTGCGATCGCAATACCTTCTCAAAATGTTGATGTGCCTCCATTACTGAAGGAAACAACCGCTCTCGAATGGCCTGCAATTGTTCGCTAGGGGTTCGACCATCCGGCGTTAACTTCCGCACCTTTGCGGCAACCTGTTCCTTTAACGCCGCAACCCGAACCATAAAAAATTCATCCAGGTTGGAGCTGAAAATTGCCATGAACTTGAGGCGCTCTAGGAGCGGTGTCCGGAGGTCGGTGGCTTCATGTAAGACCCGGTTGTTAAACTCCAACCAACTGAGTTCTCGATTGAAGTAATATTGCGGATCGCTCAGATTAATGTCCGCAACAGTCGTTTTCGATTTAGGCATGATTTGCAGTAGACCCTGTCCCGTCAGCGATTTATCTCTATGCAACATCAGCCAGTTATTCACACGTTTGCCATGACCAAAAAGGGACTAGGGGTTTGGAACTAAGAACTAGAAACAAGGGGAATGCTAGCCCCGCAAGGGGTTGCTCTTCCCTTTGTCGTCTCTGTAGGAGAAACTGTCCAAAAAATAGTTGGAAGGACGCGCGACGCGACCCTCCTTTCAGCGTTCTTATTCCAATCCCCTCGATTAATTCGTGGGGTACACTCGCCCCCAGCGCTAGTCCCTATGAAACGTTTAGCTGAAAATTACGTCATAATGATTCATAGACTAGTGTTAAGCTGGCTCAGATTTTATCGTACCGCGATCGCTGAGGGATGGGGAGAGTTTCTGTGATAAATTTTCCCTACTACTCTCCAAAAACCTCACCTTCGATGCCCTTCCACCATTC
>JAIUYC010000535.1 GCA_020216575.1 Coleofasciculus sp. S288
TATATTGAACCAGATTACGGGCGATCGCGTGTAATTCGCCAAGATGCCGACTCGGAAGAGGTTATTCAAGAAGCCATTGATACCTGTCCAGTCGATTGTATCCACTGGGTTGATTACACCGAACTCAAGCAGTTGGAGGACGAGCGGCAGTTTCAGGTTATTCCTATTGTCGGTTATCCCATCGATCATGCCCTGATTGCTACTCAGAGTCGGCGTAGGAAGCTGAAGAAGCAGCAGAAAAGCGCAAAAAAATAAGCCGTTTGGTTTAGCCTCTCACCTGAAAAATTCTCAATGACATTAAGCCATTGAGAATTTTATTTTAGAGGGTGGTTTTCGCTGAGTAATTTCTCTACTCTTGCTTCATCAACTCTAGCCGTGAGTCTTTTAGCTTCGTAGTTATCTCGGGTCGTTTTCGCCACACTCATCGTAGCGCCAACGGTGAACGCTAAACCCATCCCCATATAGCCCTTTACCCAATTGTCTACGGGGAGGTTTAGAATACCAATACTCATACCACCGATGGAAAGAATAAAAGAAGCCCAAGCTTGAATAACCCAAGCTGTGCTGTGTGCCTGAGTTCCAACTGGTGCGTGCATAGTCTCTCTACTCCAATGAAAGCAAATAAATTCTTTACCCGCATCATATTCAGGGAAATCTGGCAATAGAGCATAGAATGGACAGTTTTGGCAACTTGCACAAGCAATAGTTTCTAAAAGACTTCAGTTAATGCTTCAATAGTGTGTTCTGTTGCATCAAATTTTCAATTTAATATTATGAAAATGAATGTAATGAAAGTCGATTGCTGAGTTGAAATATTCAAGCAGGGACGATGACCGAGCGTGAAGTTAGAGTTACGGGTCATGAGGGGGAGAATTGCGCATTTCTTAACGCTGGTGCTGCTGTTTGCCGTCGGCTGTGATGAACAATCCATGTCAGAGCAAGAGAGAGAGTTGCAGCTTTACCAAAACTGGGAACTGCAACCAGGGGATGTGGTAGCAGGTTATCCGGTGGCAAGTGGCTTGGGTGACATCTCAATTGCTTTGAATGGTAATGCTGTATATGCGCCGTTTAATGGTCGAGTGCAGCCCAATAAAACAGGTTGTGCCATCTTCTCCAGCGAAGAAGTACCGAGTTACCTATTCCGACTCTGTGGACTAAAGTCCTATCGCTTTGGAGTCCGGCGTGCTGGTGAAGTCATCGGTAAGGGGAACGAGTTGCATTTTGCTGTACTCAACCAACAAGCTGATGGTCAGTGGGCAATGGTTGAGCCTTCTAAAAAGATTCTCGAACAAATCTTGCAACCCCAGTGAACCCATTACAAAAGGGAGCATCCCGTTTTTGTAAAAATACGGTCGGCGGGGGAGCGGGGGAGCATTTAGATATAAATTCTCCTCACCCTTGTTTAAAGTTGCACATTTGGGATGCTCCTCTACAAAATGGATAGGGACTAAAGGCTAGAGATTAGCAGACCTATGCCACCTAGGGGCATATTGCACTATGCTTTTCCCCAGTCACAGTACACGAACACCCCTCTACCCAAATAAATATCTGCCTCTGGATAGAAGCGCGATTAACCCATAAAATCATCTCATGCTGAGATTTTGTGCTTGGAGGTGTATGGCAACTTATCGCGGTAAGTGCTGGCAATTTGGGTTAGCGGGTGCTTTTGTCATGAGTGGGGTTGCCCTGAAGGACAATTATGTTCTCGCTCAGATTACACCTGATGCCACTTTGGGAACTGAGCGCTCAGTTGTAATACCGAATGCCCCGGTTGGTGACTTGACTGCTGACCAGATTGGTGGTGGAGCGTTACGAGGCACGAATCTCTTTCATAGTTTCTCAGAATTTAATGTTGCAAATGGACAACGGGTTTACTTCGCTAATCCTGTAGGAATTGAGAACATCTTCAGTCGAGTCACGGGCAATAACGTTTCGGAGATTCTGGGAACGTTAGGGGTCGATGGAACAGCCAATCTGTTTTTGCTCAATCCCAATGGTATTATTTTTGGACCGAATGCAAGGCTGGATATCGCTGGGTCGTTTTTTGCCTCTACAGCTAACAGTTTGGTGTTTGAAAATGGCGTTCAGTTCAGCGCCACAAATCCCCAAGCGCCACCACTGCTGACGATTAATGTCACTCCAGGGTTGCAATACGGACGCGATCGCTTAAAGCCCATTGTCAGTGCTGGTAATTTAGCAGTAGGTCAAAATTTAACCCTCGCTGCTGGCACGCTAAATTTACAGGGTCAGTTGTATGCAGATGGAGATTTGTCACTCTTAGCTACCGATGCCGTACAGATCCGTGATAGCCCAGCGAATCCCTTCATCGCTGCTGCGAGGGGTCAACTGCTGGTGCAAGGCGATCGCAAACTTGATATATTTGCCTTAAATCATCCAGAAAGCGGTTTTTTCTCCGGTGAAGCGATGCTGTTGCGTAGTGCTAACCCTGTGCAGGGAGATGCTCACTATACAACAGGTGGACGGTTTCGGATCGAGCAGTTAGATGGCACGCTTGGAGATTTATCCAGTCCCGGAGACCCGATAATTCGAGCAGGTGGTGATGTCAGCATCAACACGTACCAAGGGGCTTCCCTACACATCTTTGCTGGAGGCCAAGTCGATCTTGGCACAGTTACGATTACGGGGGCAGATGCAGGCACAGCAGGGGTGAACTTTATTGTTGAGGATGTTACGCTCTCAGATGCAACAGAGATAGCCATTAATGGCGGGACTCAACCAACTCTTGATGTGAGAGCCGGAATGAATCCGGCTGAGATTGACGGCGCTTTAGGACTTTCTGGGGTTTTCGGCGTTTTGAACCCTGCTAATCCAGTGACGCAAACGCGGACGAGTGGGGATATTAACATCGGTAGCATCTCGATAAATGCACCCAATGGATTGGTGTTTTTGACGAATCAGTATAAACCCGATCCATCTTTGTCTGGTGGAGTGGTGGCACTTGGCACAATTCGTACTGATGATGCTTCCGGTGGCTTTTTGGGGAATGGTGGCTCCGTTGTGATTGATGCTCGTGGTGGGATTACAATAGGCGATCGCATTGATGCCTCTTCGGGTTCTGGGGATGCTGGTAATATCACCCTAATTGCCCAAGATGCGCTCTTGCAAGCCGGACGCAGCGAAGCGAGTATCGCTCTCGATAATAGCTTTATCGTTAGCAACACCAAGGGTCCAGGTCAGGGAGGCGATATCGCGATCCGAACGGGTTCGCTCTCTGCTATCAATGGCGCTCAAATCGAATCGAGCACTGAAGGGCAGGGTAATGCAGGTCGCGTGACCATTGATGCCCGCGATACCGTTCGGTTCGACGGCGTAACAGCACAAGGGCGTAGCGGTATAGTCAACTCCATCAAAAGAGGAGCTACGGGCAATAGTGGTGGAGTCGAAATCACAACAGGTTCCCTTTTTGTCCTCAATGGTGCTCAACTGCAAGCTAGAGCGGAAGGGCAGGGAGGAGAGTCGGGCGATATCACGATTGTTGCTCGCGATACGGTTTCCTTTGACGGGGTGGGTAGAATCGGAGGCAACAGCAGTGCTGCCATTACAAGTCTCGAAAGAGACAACATCGGTAGAGCTGGCAATATTTTAATTCGGGCGGGTTCAGTTTCACTCACCAATGGCGGACAACTGCAATCCAACACGATTGGAGTAGGAGATGCCGGTGACGTGACAATTATTGCCGATGGACAGGTCTTAATTGATGGAGAAGCCCCTAATAGGAGAAGCAGTGAAATCCTTTTGCGAGTGAACAAGGAAGGAATAGGGAATGGGGGGAATATCACGATTGAGGCAGATTCGCTTTCTCTCACTGGAGGCGCACAACTGATTACCAAAACAGAGGGACAGGGAGATGCGGGTAACGTCAGGATTGTCGCTCGCAATTCTGTCTCCTTTGATGGAGTGAGTGTGAGCGATAGAGGCAGACGTAGTGGGGTAATCAGCAGTGTGGCCGCCGGAGGTGTAGGTAATGGAGGTGCGATCGATATCCAAACAAAGCTCCTTTCTGTTACCAATGAAGCGAGGGTGGATGCGAGTACCCTTGGAACGGGAGATGCCAGGGACTTAACCATCTCTACAGAAAAACTGACGATTCGAGATGGAGCATCAATTCTCGCTTCGACATTTGGACCATTCGATGCTGGGGATATCATTGTGAACGCCACTGACTCAGTCGTCATTGCTCATGATGGCGTTATCGCTAGCGCTGTGACGGAAGACGCTACTGGTAATGGTGGAGACATCAAGATTGAAACCGGCTCTCTATACCTAGTTGATGGCGGGCGGGTGGAAACGCGCACCTTAGGATTTATCCCAGCCGCTTTGGCTTCACAGTATGCCAACACTCCCTACGACGTTGCTGTGCTTGCCGATAACCCCGTTGCCTACTGGCGACTCGACGAAACTAGCGGGACAACTGCCGTTGATGCGTCTGGTAATAACTTCAATG
>JAIUYC010000536.1 GCA_020216575.1 Coleofasciculus sp. S288
GCAATCCGTAAGGGAAGAAGAGTAACCAGGGAGCTGAAAACTTGACGATTTCTACTAAATAGTACCAGGGAGGGCCGGTGTGACGATCAACTGGCATCCAAAGATACCGCAGAGATTGGTCAATTATGCCTGTCGCGACGAACGTTTGACCGTATTGCAGTACTCCAGCCGCGTACCAAGCCACTCCCGGCACAATGCCGAGAAGCAAGCCAAGCCACCAATAAACACAGGTAAGGAGTCTTGGGGTATCCCATGCCAAATATAAAACGGCGATCGCTCCGATTGACAGTCCTAGCAGGATACCTTTGGTCAGGCAGATCAATCCCAATCCCATCCCAACACCTAGCGACCAACGGAAGTCGCGACGCGATCGCAACACACACCACATCGTCAATATTACAAAACAGAGTGCCGTTCCATCCACCAGCGCCAGACGCCCGTAATGAACGACGGGTAATAAGGTGAGATAAATCAAGCTAGAGAAAATCGCGCTTTGGCGGGAGGGAAAGATTTCTCGACCAATACTATACAAAAGTGGTACTGAGATGGCACTCAGGATTGCCCCTGGTAAACGAGTCATCCACCGAGTATCGCCACCAATTTTGTAAGCAGCCGCAATCAGCGAATGGAGTAGAGGTGGCACTTCATGATACGGTTGACCGGCAAGCGTTGGATAAAGCCACTGCCAAGTCTCAAAGGGAGCGTTTGCTATTTCAGCAGCAACCCGAGCCACCGTTCCTTCACTCCAATCTTGCAGTGGTGGAGTACCTAGCTTAGTGCCAAATAAGATCAGCGCGGCTAGAAGTAATCCTAAAAACCACAACCTCTCAAGCCAGCGTTCCGTCCTGCGAATTCTGTTTCCCGATCGTCCCCAAGTAAAAGTTTGACGTTCCATCTTTACCAACAATTCAGATTGCTGCTCGTTGCCAGTCCCACTCCTCGTGGATCCACCTGCTGCTCCTGTTTTAATCCAAGTTGCTTGCAAAAACTTCCAGGCAGTTTAAAAATCCACGCTGTTAGGAGGTGGGAGAGAAAACAACTCGGCAAATGCAAGTACGCCAGAGAAAAAGTTAGGTGGAGAGCCGACTACATGCCTAGTGCAGCGTGGCGGAAATAAGTATCCAGTTAAAAAAGGTTAAAAAGCTTACTGTACAAGCTTTGTTCCCTTCTGTCTTGGAGCCTTCTGCCTTCTTGTACTAGTCTCTACCCATCCCAGTTAATAGCCGAGAACGCCTCCTGTGCACAACGTAACGCGAGCTGCGAATTGAGCGCCGCTAGCATCACGCTGATTGGGTTTCGCCCCGCTATCTCCTCCGGAGCCGTTGCACTAACGCAACGGCACTGTTAAGGGTCAGTACTCTCTAAGAGACACTGCCTTAACCCCATTGGTGACTTTCCAATTATGGATGAATGAGAAACTCACTGACCAATTCTAAATTTTTTGCTCGGTTGCGATCGCACTCTTGCTACCTTTTCCACTCGTTTCTCTAACGTAGCAGAGCAGCATTGGATCGGAATGAGGTAAAGTCCCTTTCAAACCCAAGTGCTAAAATACCTGAGACGCCTAGCAACTTCACTTTTTCTTCAAATTACAATCCAAATTTGAAAAATTGCTTATAAATCAACCCCTTGAGCCGCCTCTCCAAAGAAATTCTTACGGAGTAGTGAGTGCGAATAAAGCAACAATCGTAGACAATGTAAAAAAAAATAATTGGACAAGCAGGAGGAGTACTGCATCAAAAGTGCGGTAATTGCAGTCATGTCTATTTACCATCGTGCATTCCAGGGATTACCAATTCTACATTGGCAGCAAGCGGGTTTATCGAGCCGGGGCTCCTGATGCTGCCCTTTAGAGAAAGCTATCAGACAATGAATAGGAGTTAGCCGATAGCAGTAGGGCTTGTCATCTGCTCCTCCTGAACCCATTACTACCCGCTCGATCCCGATTTATCCGGATAGCTGTAAACAAGAGAGTACGATTTGCTATAAGCAGGTGCGTATCAACAAAGATAACAAATGGGTGGGAAAATCAGGAGCCAGGCATCAGCATCAGCGGCATGAACACTTGGTTGATTATAAAGTTATACCCTGTTTATGAAGCACCTCGCACGTTTTCCATCGTCAGATTACCGACTTGCATTACACTTGTTTGAAACCAAACTCATGCTTTTAAGCCTAGAAAATGGGGCATTTAAACCTGAGTTGATCACCTGCGACCCTTAACGACTATGGAAGGCTCATTTGAACTAACCCTACAGATGGTCATAGCCGTCCTCGCTGGGATCAGCGCCCAGGTGATTGCGGAATACCTCAAGGTTCCTAGCATTGTCTTTCTATTGTTGTTTGGTATTCTCCTAGGACAGGATGGCTTAGGTCTGTTACACCCGCACGAACTGGGTATCGGTCTAGAAGTGATTGTTGCCCTCTCGGTGGCAGTCATCCTGTTTGAGGGAGGACTCAATTTAGAATTGCGAGACTTGGGCAAAGTGTCTGGCAGTCTCAGGAACTTGGTCACACTGGGAACGCTTATCACCCTACTTGGGGGAGGGATGGCCGCGCACTGGCTGGGTGAATTTCCCTGGTCAATTGCCTTTCTCTACGCCTCCTTAGTGGTCGTTACCGGGCCAACTGTGATCAGTCCCCTGCTGAAACAGGTACAAGTAGATCGACAGGTGGCAACAATTTTGGAGGGTGAAGGCGTCTTAATTGACCCAGTGGGCGCTATCCTCGCCGTCGTCGTGCTAGATACCATTTTGAACAGTGATGCCAGTCCTACCGCAGCCGTTATGGGTCTGTTCCTGCGCCTCGGCATCGGCGGTTTCATCGGTGGTGTTGGCGGCTGGTTCCTGGGTTGGTTTGTCAAACGGGTCGATTTTATCTCAGAAGACCTCAAAAACCTGGTTGTACTGGCAGGACTCTGGGGCTTGTTTGGCTTGGCGCAATTGATTCGCTCCGAGTCCGGACTGATGGCAACTGTCATGGCTGGAATTGTCCTTGGAGCCTCAGCCTTACCCGAAGAGCGGTTGTTGCGACGATTTAAAGGGCAGTTAACCGTCCTTGGTGTTTCAGTCCTGTTCATTCTGCTCTCCGCTGACTTGTCAATCGCCAGCATTTTTGCCCTAGGTTGGGGTAGTCTGTTTACCGTACTTGTGCTGATGTTTGTCGTGCGCCCCATCAGTATTACCTTGTGTACCTGGAACAGCGATTTGAACTGGCGACAGAAATCATTTTTGGCTTGGGTTGCGCCTAGAGGAATTGTCAGTGCCTCGGTTGCGTCTTTGTTTGCCATTCTCCTGACTCAACGGGGCATTAATGGGGGTGACTCGATCAAAGCGCTGGTTTTCTTGACCATCATGATGACAGTTTTTGTGCAAGGATTGACAGCTCGCTGGATTGCCAATCTGCTGCAAATTAACCGACAAAATGAAGCCACAGGAGCTGTCATTGTGGGTTGCAATCCCTTGAGCCGTCTGATTGCTCGTCTATTTCAAGAGCGAGGCGAGTCAGTGGTGCTTATCGATACAGATCCGGAAGCTTGTCAAAAAGCCGAGCAAGAAAATCTGCGAGTGTTCCAAAGCAGTGGTCTGGATGTTGACGTTCTCGAAGAAGCAGGGCTTGACTCAATGGGGACTTTCCTGGCTATGACCAGTAACGGTGAAGTGAACTTGATATTGGCGCAACGAGCGGCTGAGGAGTTCCAACCCCCACGAGTGTTAGCAGTTTTTCCCCGCGACCCTCAAGCTAATGCTTCAACCAACAAAACTAAAATTAATCAGGCTTTTATCCCCCAAATTCCCCTTAAAACGTGGAACCAGTACCTCAGTGAGGGGCAAGTGAAGTTAGGGAAAACAGTCCTGAAAGAATCCGGATTGGCGTTTCAGCGAGCACACTTACAAGCTTTAATCCGCTCTGGAGAACTTGTGCCATTACTCGTAGAGCGGGACGGGAGTTTTCAAGTTGTATCGGCGGCGGAAGAGTGGCAACCGAAAGACCAAATTATCTACCTTCTGCATGACCCTCGCCCCAAACTCTTGAAGCGCTTATCGGGTGGGACTCCTTCGTCTCGTCTAGCGCTGGAGAAATTGCCGGAAGTGGAGGAGGTGCCAATTTCAGCTCCCGTTTCAGCAACGGCGATGAAGGAAATTGCTCCCTAGGTTGGAGGTTCCAGGGTCGCCAGGTTTATCTTAAATACTTTACCCAAGCCTGCATCGGCTCAGGCGAACCATACCAAATTCCGGCTCTCCTAGGTGAATGCAAAACCCCATCTAAGGTAAGGTTAGTGGCACCATTGAGCGTCCTCCAACCGTGGGAAATCCCTGCTGTTGTAAAGATTCTTCTATTGACATCCTCCCCACACTCCGCATTCGCTAGGTATGGGGATTCCTTAAATCACTTTAAGGAGTTTCTCTTTCGTCGAGTCGGCTTAGATTGAGGAGTTTCCTCACCAATGCAGAGGTCGTTCT
>JAIUYC010000537.1 GCA_020216575.1 Coleofasciculus sp. S288
TGCCAGCAACGGAACGCTATCGCACTTCCAATCACAGCCGATGCCGTCAGGTACTCCCAGTTAGAAGAAACAACTTGCAAATAACTCAGCAGGCAGTGAACCGTTAGCAATAGCAACTCAACACCGCACAATGCAACTGCCCAGTTATCACACGCCTCAGCATACAAGGCGGGTAGCGTGCCGGAGCGTTGACGGAGTAAGCTGCGTAAGAGCCACAAAACGAGAATTGCGATCGCTCCTACTAAAAACCAATCCGGTATCGACAGCTTGGGCAATCCTGGGATACCATCCCAAAGCAACGTCCCGACAAAACTCAGCGCGAAACCAACCGTGATGATAGCTGCTGCCTTGTGGCGCAAATAGCGTGTATTGACTAACATCAGCCCAGTGGCAAAACTCAAGCCAATCAATCTCACGCCTGGTAGCAACAGTGTCAAAAGTTGCGCCATACCCAAAGCAACAACACTCAACCACAATGCTTGTCGCCGTCGCGGCATATCCGTCCAACTGGCAACCCCAGTTAGCGCCAGTGGTGTCAGCAGCCATACAAGCTGTAATTGTTGGTTAACTGGGTTATTAATGACTACGTAGGGATAGGTTTCATTCCACAGTAAGGCATAGCTCAACCCTGACAGTACAAATCCCAGATGCCATGCACTGTGTTGCCAAATTGGGGGCTGGGGAAGAAGGCTATAGCCCCATTCAATCACCATACCAACCAGTAAAATGATTGCCCAGATCGGTTGGTTTAAATTGGGGAATAGGCAGTCGAGGGTAGAGGCGAAAGCGAGTAATCCCGTGATGTGAGTTAAATACACCAATTTGGTGCGGGTAGGAGACCAACGGGAGGTTACACTGGCCAGAGTGATGGTTGAAAGGAATAGATTGAGCGATCGCAATGTGGGATTGAACAGACTAATTAACGTCAGCACCAGTCCAAACCCAAACGTCAGCTGTTCTCCGAAACGAGCCAATTTCGATTTTGATGCACGAAAAAACCAATCTGTCAATACCACCATCCCAATTAAGTAGGGAAATAGCGCCAAACTCAGTAAAGCACCGGGAGCGTCTTGAGAATTCGTTAATTGGGTGGAAAACGTAATAATACTTTGCTGCCACCCTGACGGGAGCGATCGCCAAACTAACCAATGCGCCTGCAAGCCAATGATAAATAGGGCAAATAAGTCGCCATGCCACCAAAACCGCTGCAAGCGACTTGCGAAAAACCATAAACCTAGCCCACTCACAGCCGTTGCCTGCCAGGGAATCGTCTCCCCTACCGAAACCAGCCAGCCAATGAGTAATAAAATCCCTCCCAGCCTTTCCCAGATTTTGGACTGAAAGGAGGGGGCTGATTCTGGAAGCCGTCCCAGTCGTGCAAACAACCAACCGCAAATCCCGATCGCTAACCCCAGTTGTTCAATGGGCAATTCTTTCACAAAAATTGCCCGTCCCAGCAATACAGTTAGAGCATAAATAACAATCGAACTGCCAGTACGAGGATCTAATTGAATATCCTGCTGGTATTCAGAGAGGCTAGTAGAAGACGCACAGAGGGGGAGACGCACAGAGAGGGAGAGTGGAGAATTCCCCGCGTCCCCGCGTCCCCGTGTCCCCGTGTCCTCTTCCCTCGTCCCTATTCGCGAACTGACATAACGTGTGGGGAGGAAAAGCGCCGTCCCTACCATACCTAAATAGACAGCGACAAGAGGAAAGCTCGACCACTGCCAGCCCCAGTGCAGATAACTCAGCCATAACAACAGCGAGGCGAAAGAAACAAGGAGTGAGGAGTGATTCCTCATTTCTGGGTGAATGACTGTCATGGCCGAGAGTGTCAATGCCGCGATCGCAACAACCACCCATTCCCCAGGATGACGCCACAACCCAAAGCTATCCATCGCCCAAAAGTTCACAGGCACAAGGAGGAGGGTGATCAGCCGCAGCGTGTGTGCCGTCAATTGCAAACTCCGTTGCCTACCCGCCCAAACGCTCCCAAACCAGAACACAATAGTGTATGTCCACAACACAGCATACTGTGCAGCCGCCGGAAAATTCCGCCATTGCGTAGCAGCAAGCACTCCAGACGACACCACCACTAGGAAGACACCCAAAAATAGCAGCCACCGGACGCTCAATTCATCCTTCAAGGAGTGCCACATCCGAGATAGAGGCGACGGGCTGAGTGTTGGGACAAGCGATGGATCGGGTTTGCTGGAGGGTAAGGATACCGGGGATGCCGGAACTTCAGGCACAGGTTTAGGAGTGGCAACAACTGACTGCGGCAGAGGACAGCTTAAATAGGCTTGACTTAAGCGTTTCACTTGCGCATGACTAATCAAACCCAAGCGCAACCAGATATCCAAACCTTCCAGCAACTCTGGTTTCGACGCTGAAACTGTGACTTCAATTCTGAGAGGTCGATTGGGTTGAGAAGACATAACTTCACCAGAGTGCTTGCAGAAACCGATTTTGCGAGGAAGCAGTGATATTACCTATCTCTCAGTGTTTTAGTTCTTATGCACGAAGTCTACTCTTATCAGTCGAGAAAATGTTGACCAAGCCCCTTCGGGACAGGTGGTAGTAGATAGTAGATAGTAGATAGTAGCTGCTCCCTTAAAAATCGGTACAAGTTCCCCTAGATTTATTTATAGAAAATAACCTGTATCTCCAATTGAAGAGAACCATTTACTCCCTTCCCTCGCCAAAATTACCTATTTCATGTTTCCCTCTGCGCCCTCTGTGTCCTCTGTGGTTCCTAAAAAAAATAGGTATTTTTCAATCAAGAAGGGAGTGAGCTTCCATCAATTGGGGCATCCTTGCATAGAATCCCCTCGATTTATCCACCACCCACCACCTCTTATATGCCTACAACCATCGCCCTGATTGCCCACGATCGCAAAAAAGACGACATTGTTACCTTTACTCGCGCCCATGCCCCCATTCTTTCTCGCTACAAACTGATTGCCACCGGCACCACCGGACAGCGCATTCAGCAAGGAACAGGATTACAAGTCGAACGCATGCTGTCGGGTCCAATGGGGGGAGATGCTCAAATTGCCGCTCAAGTCGCCACAGGCAACGTCATCGCCGTCATCTTTCTGATTGACCCCCTCTACGCACAACCCCACGAACCGGACATTCAAGCCCTGCTGCGCATCTGCGAAGTTCATAACATCCCTCTTGCGACCAATCTCGCCACAGCAGAAGCAATTGTGGCAATGTTACGACAAACTCGCGTCGGGTATCTCATCTTTAATCCCGTTTCTGGTCGAGGCAATGCACAGCAAGAGCTAGAACTCATCCAAAAGCTTTTAGAACCGCAAATTCGGTTAAATATTCACCTAACAACCCCAGAGATAGGTGCACAACAACTGGCTAAAGATGCGATCGCGCAAGGAGCAGAACTCGTCCTTGCCTCTGGTGGTGATGGGACTGTCTCCGCCGTCGCTGATGCCCTAATTGGCACAGGCATACCTTTGGGTGTGATTCCAAGAGGGACAGCCAATGCTTTTGCCGTAGCTCTAGGGATTCCCACCCCCATTAAAGCAGCCTGCGAGACGATTTTGGCAGAAACAACCCGTGTCGTCGATGCGGCACGCTGCAACGAGTTTCCCACGATCTTATTAGTAGGCATTGGGTTTGAAGCAGAAATGGTGGAACGCGCCAACCGGGAGGTAAAAAACCGCTTCGGAGCCTTGGCTTACATCTTTGCTGGCATCCAGCAACTCAACGAGCAGCAATTGTTTACCACCCAGATTGAGATTGAAGGCGTTATCAATGAATTCCAGGCAGGCGCTGTTACCATTGCCAACGCCGCACCCCCAACCTCCGTACTCGCCCAAGGAATCGGGCAAGTGATTGCTGATGATGGTCTTTTGGATGTCACAATCGCCACCTCCAGCACCAGGCTGCAAGCCGTTAATGCCATGCTTAACCTGTTTGGTTCCGCGTTAATCAAGACTGAGCCAAACCATCCAGATATTATCCACTTGCGAACCAAGCGGCTTAAAGTCATAACAGACCCACCTCAAAAAGTGGTCGTTGACGGTGAAATTATCGGTACCACTCCTGTGGAAATTGAATGTATTCCCAGTGGACTAACCGTTTTTACAGCACCCCGAGTTGAAGAGATTGATGTTTCTCAAGAAATACTCGCTCTCTGATGGGGGAGATGGGGGAGTGGGAATGTCGTCGCAGAGTGTGCGATCGCTCTCTTGTACATTGGGGTTATTCTTCAGATAATCACGCGCCCAATCGCAACCCCGTACCAGAAGAACATCGAGATCGGCATTCCACTGATTCAAATCCCACAGAATCACGGTGTAGTCATAACTAGCAGAGGCAAGCATTTTGCCGTCATGGCTGAAACTGGCACTCCGAACTTTATCTGTATCTGGGTGAAGTTTGAGAGTTTTGAGCAAAGTGCCGTCTCCGTTCCAGAGTTTAATGGTT
>JAIUYC010000538.1 GCA_020216575.1 Coleofasciculus sp. S288
AAGCTAAAGAAATTTACAACTTGGATCTAAAAACTTATAAGACTCCCAATATTGATTCCCGCGAAGCCTTTGCCGCTGAGTACGGTGATGCCCTTTGGGAAAAAGATGTTGAAAAATTCCATAACCTGACAAAAATTGAACCACTGCAAAGGGGTTTGGCGGAACTGAACGCCGTGGCTTGGATTACGGGACGTCGTCGCGACCAAGCGGTAACTCGTGCCAACATGCCAATTGTAGAGATTGATGGCAAGGGACGCCTGAAAATCAATCCCATTACAACTTGGACGCGCAAAGAAACCTGGGCTTACGTCCACGAACACGGTGTCATTTACAATCCTTTACATGACCAAGGCTATCCCAGCATTGGTGATGAACCGCTGACAACGCGAGTAGGAGAAGGCGAAGACGAACGCGCTGGTCGTTGGCGGGGAAGTGGCAAAACTGAGTGCGGAATTCATATATAATCTGTCTCGCTTGAAATTTGCATATCTTCGGGACTGGTAATGGGTAATGGGTAATGGAAGAGGAAGCTATCAAATGGCAAGAATTTCACAATCACCAATTTCCAATTCCCAATTCCCAATTACCCATTAACTAATTAGCGTTTAGATGCTGGCGTTTTTGCAGCAAAGCGGCTTTCACGGTTTCGTACTCATGTTCTAGTTGCGCCAGGGTCGCTGGTGCTCCTGCTAGGGAGCCAGTAGGTGCGATCGCTTCCAATTCCTGGCAAAGTTGAGATAGGGTTATTGCCCCGAACATGGCACTCGTTGACTTGAGGGTATGGGCAGCCCGTTGCAAGCCTATCCTATCCTCTGGATCTACCGCTTCAGGGTTAAGAGGTTTTAGCACCTTGCGCATCGCTTGCAATAACTGAGGTGCTTCTTCGAGATAGCTATCAATCACTAACGCTAGGACATCGTCTTGACTCAACATGTCACGTAAGGCTCGAAATGCTGTAGCGTCAAGCACGTCTGGAGAAGGATTGTAGGTTGTCGGCTTCAAGTTATCGTTTGAATTTTTAACAGGCAACGGGTTAACGTCTAACTGTTCCTTAGAGGCTTCAACTTGCAACCTACTAACTTTCAACGGTTCATTAGACCCTTCAATCGGTAACCGTCCAACCTTCAACGTTTCCTGGCACTGACTCAAAACACGAACCAGTTCTTCCATGTGGATCGGCTTGCTGATATAGTCATCCATGCCAGCTTTCAAGCACATTTCGCGATCGCCCTGCATCGCATTCGCTGTCATTGCAATCAGCCGAGGGCGTTCTACAGGCAACCACTCCTGGCAAATGTGACGTGCAGCCGTTAATCCGTCCATCTCCGGCATCTGCACGTCCATCAACACTACATCGTAGAACTGGCGCGAGAGAGCGTCTAGTACCTCCAGCCCGTTGCCAACGACATCCGCTCGATATCCCATCCGTTGCAATAGGTGTAATGCAACTTGCTGGTTCACGACATTGTCCTCGGCGAGAAGAATGCGTAGAGGCAAGCGTTGAGCGAATTGAGGGTCAATCTTTGGGGAGAGAGAGTCGGTTGGTCGGACTTTGATCGGCTGTCCGCCCAGAATCCGAATCAGGACATCATAGAGATGGGTCTGTTTAATCGGCTTGGTGAGAAAAGCCGCAAAATTGGCTTGGGCGCTTAGGTCGCTGGTTTCTATCTTACCGATTGAGGTCAGCATCACCAGAGGCAACCGTTCATAACCAGATTGCTTATGGATTTCTGCTGCCAGAGTAAGCCCATCCATTCCCGGCATCTGCATGTCAAGAATGGCAAGGTCAAAAGGCTCTCCCTGGCGCAGCCAAGTCAAAGCTTCCGTGCCCGATTGAGCCGCACGGGTGACCATTCCCCAGGACTGTCCTTGCAGCATTAAAATTTGGCGATTGGTCGCATTATCATCAATAATTAACAGTCGCTTTCCCATTAGCTGGGGTTGCCTGAAATCCAGCTCAGTCGAGGAGATGATGTCCACCGCAGGAGCAACCACGGTGAAGTAAAAGGTCGAGCCTTTACCTACTTCACTTTCAACCCAAATTCTGCCGCCCATCATTTCGCACAGTCTTTGGCAGATAACCAGCCCCAGTCCAGTGCCGCCATAGTGGCGACTCGTGGAGGAATCAATCTGGCTGAAGGGTTTGAACAGGCGGTCTAAGCGGTCGGCTGGGATACCGATACCCGTATCTTTAACGGCGAATTGAATCTCGTGGAGATTACCCACTATCTGTTGCCCATTCCCCTCGGTAAGGGAGGGATTACCCGTTGTTTTTCCCCCAACAACTGACAACTGACGACTGACAACTGACACCGTCACCTCTCCCGCCGGAGTAAATTTGACCGCGTTACTGAGCAAATTCACCAGAATCTGACGCAGTCGAGTCACGTCTCCCGCGATCGCGCTTGGCGTTTGGGGGTCAATGAGATAGGCTAACTCCACACCCTTTTCTGCGGCTTTCGGTGCCAGCAGGTCGAGGGATTCTTCGATGCAGGTGCGCAGTTTGAAGGGTTGTTCCTCGAGTTCCAACTTGCCCGACTCGATTTTGGAAAAGTCGAGAATGTCGTTGATGATGGTGAGGAGTGCCTCGCCACTATTACGAATGGTGCCAACGAAGTTGGCTTGTTGCGGATCGAGTTCAGTGTCGAGTAGCAGTCCCGTCATACCAATTACGGCGTTCATCGGCGTGCGAATTTCATGACTCATCGTTGCCAGGAATTCACTCTTGGCTCGGTTGGCCGTCTCGGCTGCCTGTTTGGCTTTTTCTAAGGCAATATTTTGCTGAGCTAGTTGCTCGAGCTGACGCTTTTCTTGCTCCAAGAGATGAGCTTGCGCGATCGCAATTCCCACCTGATCCGCGACAGCTTCTAGCAGATCGATTTCATCCTGTCTCCAGTAGCGGAAGGAGTCGCATTGATGCAAGCCAATCAATCCATTCGGTTCTCCCTGATAAGAGGTACGAATTGCCAGCATGGATTTGAGTTCGATTTGCTGGCACAACGGGATAGCGGCTTCAAGTAGGGGATCGGTGTAAACGTTCGGAGATGCGATCGCACGATCTTGAACGAGCAGTTGCTGAACGTGAGGATTGCCAGTAACGGGAACGGTCAAATCTAGAATAGACGGGAAGCCCTGTTCTATGTATTCAGCGACAAAAGGAACTTGGGGAGTTGGAGCAGCCACATAGGTGTGAATAACGCAGCGGTTAACGCGAAATGCCTGACCGATTTGTGTGGCGGCAATCTGAAAAATTTGATTCGCGTCTAGACTTTGGCGGATTTCTTGGGTAAGTTGCTTGAGTAATATTGCCCGATGGACTTGCTGCTGTAGGGCTGCCTTGCTCTCACGCAGTCCCTCCTCAACCCGCGCACGCTCGATGAGTTCGGCTTGCACTTGCTGATACAATTCTGATTGTTGAACCGCGATCGCTACTTGAGTCGCCAGTTGCTGAAGCAAATCCACTTCCATGTGTTGCCAGTGCCTCGCTCCGCAACAGTGGTGGGCAAGCAGCAGTCCCCACAGCTTCTCTCCTTGCAAAATTGGCACAGTTAAGCTAGCTCTAACCTCGAACTGAGCCAGGAAGTCAATATAGCAGGGTGTCAAACCCGCTGTATGAATATCCTCAACAACGCTAACCCGGCCTTGCTGATATTTCTCGGCGTAATTTTTGCCAAAACAGGGGTCGTGGATATTTGTCCCCAAAACTGCCGTCCAGTCCGGATTGACTGACTCGACGGCAACAATTCCACTCCAATCGGGATTGAAGCAGTAAATCACTACCCGGTCAGTTTGCAGGAACTGTCGCACTTCTGTAACGGTGGTGTTGAGGATTTCCTCTAGCTCTAACGAGCGACGAATCCGCAGGGCGATCGCATTTACCAAGCGTTCTCGCTCCGCTTGCTGCCGTAGGGCTATCTCAATCTGCCTGCGATCGGCGAGTTCAACCTGGGCTTGCTGATACAATTGCGATTGTCCAACCGCGATCGCGACTTGGGTGGCGAGTTGTTGGAGGAGCTCAATTTCCAACGGCTGCCATTGGCGGGAACTGCGACAGTGATGGGCAACCAGCAACCCCCAAAGCTCTTTGCCTCGAACAATAGGGACAACTAAGTTGGCTCTCACCTGAAACTGAGCTAAGAGTTCGATGTGGCAGGGTTCTAATCCGGCTGTATAAATATCCTCTACAACTTGGAGGCGACCCTGTTTGTAAGCCTCAACGTATTGCTCGATAAAGACGGGGTCAGCGATTTCAGTTCCCAGAACTGGTGTCCAAGGTTCAATCACAGATTCTACAACGATGATTCCGCTCCAGTCTGAATTGAAGCGGTAAATCGCGACTCGGTCGGAGGCGAGGAACTGACGCACTTGCGTAACGGTAGTGTTGAGAATCTCCTCCAAGTCTAAAGATTGACGAATTCGCAGGGCGATCGCATTGACTAAACATTC
>JAIUYC010000539.1 GCA_020216575.1 Coleofasciculus sp. S288
TACTGTCTTCTGGATTCAGACGAATGCGGACTTCTATCACCCTGCGATCGAGGTTTTCTCCAGGTTCACCGCTAGAGACTTCTTGTTGAGTCACCTGTAGCCCAACCTCGCGAACAGTGCCACGGACTTCCCCAGAGAATGATTCGCTAGTGACAATGGCTTGTTGACCTTTACGAATTTTGCCAATGTCAGTCTGATAAACTTCTGCCACTACTTCCATCTGGTCGGTTTGTCCTAACTCAGCGATACCGTCTGAGCCAACGACTTCTCCGGGCTTGGCATGAATTTCGAGAATTCGACCCGAAGAAGGTGCGCGAATGTAGGCTTGAGCTACGTCGGCTTCAGCCCGTTTAACAGCCGCGATCGCTTTTTCCACATCAGCTTGTGCTGCTTGCACGTCAACTGGACGCACTTCTGCAATCTGGTCTAATGTCGCTCTAGCCTGCCCGATCTGCTCTCGTAGCGTATCTGCCGTGCGATTTTGATTGGCTCTGGCTTCATTGAGCTGTGCTTGAGCCGTTTCTAGAGCGAGTCGTTTTTGATCGAACTCAGAGGCAGTGATCACACCCTCTTGGTACAGCGACTGATAGCGATTGTATTCAGCACGGGCAGTATTGACTTCAGACTGCCAGCGAGTTACTGTGGCGGACTGAGTGGCAAGTTCGCCTTGTAGTTGTGCTTGGAGGCGAGCAATTTCGGCTTCCTGTGCCGCAATCTCTCCAGATTTTGCACCAGCTTTCACCTGTGCTAGCTTGGCTTGCGCTACCCCGACCTGTTTTTGTGCTTCAAGTAGGGCGTTTTGGAGGCGATCTCGGCTATCTAAAATCGCAATTACCTGATTAGCTTCCACGCGATCGCCCCGTTGCACCCGTAGTTGAGCGATGCGATCGCTATTTAGGGTAGCAGGTACTGACACTCGGACAACCTCCGCTTCCGGTTCCAGTCGTCCTAAAGCAGTAATTTGCTGAATGGTTGGAACACTTACCGCAGGTTCAGATAGCTTTCTTGTCTGTCCAAACTGGGAAATCCCATAGTATGCACTTGCACCCGTGATGGCACTAACAGCTAGAATTAGGCCAATTGTCCATCGCTTTGAAGGCTTCGATAACAGTTGGAAATTCATAAAATTCTCCGTTTTGGAAACCACATCCTTTAGGTGTGGGAGGAAAAACGGGCAGTTTTAACCGCCTACAAATGCTATAGTTACTAACAGCAATTAACCACTTAATCTCTATATCAACAACTTTATATTAACATGTTGATATATACAATGGCAATAGTCAGCGTTTTTTAGATGAAGATCGATTCTGCCAAAATGGAATTGGCATCCATCGTGGATTGCCCTAAGTACCGAGCCGACGTGAATCAGTTTTTTAGCGATCGCAAAATCGTCAACCTTTTTCAAGCCAACGCCGCGTTTGAGGCTGCCCTCGAAGCAGCGCTCTCTCCGATTGGGCTTAGCATCCCCCAATGGGGTACGCTACGGATTGTGCGCGAACACCCCGGTGTTTCTGGTGCGGAAATCGCACGCTTTGCCTTCGTCACCCCACAAGCGGTGGCTACGATGTTGCAACGCCTAGAACAGGCAGGACTGATAACCCGTCGTTCCCCTGCACGCGGTCGAGTGGTGGAAACCCACCTCACCCCACGCGGAGAAGAGCTACTGCGCAAAGGCGATCGCATCGCATCGGAGATTGAAGCGCGGCTGTTCTCGAACTTCAGCCTAGAGGAGCAAGAGCGCTTTAATGAGTATCTCCTGCGCTGCATCGCTACCCTGGAACGCAACGAAATTTGACAGAGTTGAACTAAAGTGATTGACCGTATATTTGGTCACGACAGTGGCGATGCAAAAGCGCAAGATTATCCTATCTATTAATGTAATGCAAAATATAATCCTAAGTTTAAAATGTACTTTAGATATTAAGTTATAGCGCGTCTAATTGAGTCGTACAACTCAGGTGAAGCAGAAAAAAACAAGGTCAGAACTTAAGAATTACAAGCCAAGTCTTTGGCTTTTCAGTGTTGCTGTAGAGACGTTGCATGCAACGTCTCTACAAATCCTGACCTGATTATGGGTAATTCGCCAGATTTGCTATCACTTGTTTGCGCAAAGTAACCCGTAACGAATTAACCCTCGTCGATAACCTTGGCTCATCAGCCCTAATGATAGTGCTGCTTCTACAGTACTCCAACCACTTTGAATCAACCCCAATAAGGCTTTAGGCTCAAAGGCTGAATCGATGACCACATCCCAAAACGGAGCGACAGCGTCAGACCAATCGGCAGTGCGAATGTTTTGGAAGGAGAGACTATCGGCAATTGCTTCATACTCTGCTATCGAAATCACACAAGGCAAGCAGTAAACCCGGTAAATTTCTGCCAGATGCTGCTGTTCCTCCGCCCTTAGTTGTCCTGTTGCTGGAGTTATCGGGCGGTGACACCAAGTTGCCATCAAAAACATTCCTCCTGGTTTGAGGACTCGGTAGCACTCCTGAAGAAATTTCTCTTTATCGGGCATATGCTCACCACTTTCCATCGACCAGACGAAATCAAAAGTGTCATCGGCAAAGGGTATATCTAGGGCGTCGGCAACTTGGAACTGAACCTCTGTTGCCAACCCAGCCCCTCGTGCTCGTTCAGTGGCTCTCGATGCTTGTACTGGACTCAGAGTAATTCCGATGACACTAGCATTAAACGTTTGTGCCAAGTAAAGGGAACTGCCGCCAATACCGCAGCCAACATCGAGAATTTGCTCCGCTTGCTCCACCCCAGCCCACTTGAGAAGTTCTTCAATCAGGTCAATTTGTGCTTGGCGCCGATCTTTTTTTTCTTTGCCCGTAGGACCATAGTAGCCGTGATGCATATGTTCGCCCCAAACCTGTTCCCACAAACCGGAAGAGGCGTCATAAAACTGCTGAATTTTGCTTTTTAGTGTTGAAGTCATCGATGCCGCGCTCATGCTTAGACCGGGATCAGCCTAGCAGAGGATGCTGGCACTCACAATTAGATTTAAGGTTTCAGACTGAGTTAACTGGCTGGCAAGGTTATTTTCACAACTCGAAGTTGAGATTTTTAACGCGATATGAACTTAATTGACCATTAACAAGCGAGATACCACATGGGAGTAATGTCTAATACAATCGCAGATTAGTGCAATCATTGCCTTTACCCTGATCAATTCATGACCATCTCGCGAACCGTTTGCCTCGGATTCCTTACCATGATTACCGTAGGCACTTTCTTACTGATGCTACCGATTTCTACAAGCGCTGGAACGTGGAATGATCCGCTGGTCGCGCTGTTCACTGCAACCTCCGCTGTCTGTGTCACTGGTCATATCATTGTCGATACTGGCACTTATTTTTCCTTCTGGGGTGAGTTGTTTATCCTCATGCTGATCCAGATTGGGGGGCTGGGCTATATGACTACGACAACGTTTCTCATACTCTTGGTGGGTTATCGGTTTGAATTGAGGCATAAAATAGCAATTCAACAAGATTTGAATCGAACTGGTATTCAAGACAGTGCTCTGGTGATTCGCTCTATCATTGCAACTGTAATGGTTTTTGAAATTACGGGAATTTTTCTGCTGTTACCCACCTTTGCCAAAGATTACGGACTGAACTACGGGCTTTGGTTGTCAATTTTCCATAGTGTTAGCGCTTGGAATAATGCTGGGTTCAGTCTGTTTAAGGATAATTTTATTGGCTATCAGTCTTCATTGCCAGTCAACCTAGTTATTCCGTTGCTGATTATCTTTGGGGGCATTGGCTATCAGGTCATTTTTGAAATGTATTTATGGTTGCGCACTCGCTTTCGTAAGGAACCTAAACGAATTGTATTTCCCCTTAACTTTAAGGTAGTCACCAGTACAACGTTGATACTTTTGATTGTTGGAACAATTGCATTTTTCTTGACAGAATTAAATAATCCGGAAACGTTAGGGTCTTTAGACTTTGGGAATAAATTGCTGGCAGCGTGGTTTCAATCGGTTGTCCCCAGAACGGCTGGCTTTAATTCCGTTGATTACAGCCAAATGACGACTGCGGCTTTATTCATCACAATCGCTCTCATGTTTATTGGAGGTAGCCCTGGTGGCACAGCAGGTGGCATGAAAACAACAACACTACGAGTATTAACCAGTTGCACGCGGTCGATTTTGCAAGGAAAAGAAGAAGTCCATCTCTACGAGCGACAAATAGCCACGAATCTAATTTTAAAAGCGGTTGGGGTTTTGGTTGGTTCAGTCGCAACTGTAATTATCTCGACAATGTTAATTACTCTCACCGATCCAGATGTGGAGTTTATCCGCATCTTATTTGAGGTCGTATCAGCATTTGCCACAGTAGGACTTTCCACTGGCATCACTGCCGGTCTCTCAGCGGCAGCAAAGCTCGTTTTAATTGCGACGATGTACATCGGACGGGTGGGCGTTTTACTTCT
>JAIUYC010000540.1 GCA_020216575.1 Coleofasciculus sp. S288
ACCAACAGCCTTAATTGTGTGTTTGCATGGCTTTGGAGCGAACCTTCACGATTTAACCCCTCTTGCTCCGGCGCTGAAACTACCCGACTATCAGTTCTTGTTCCCCGACGCGCCTCTCTCCCATCCCGGCATACCTGGGGGCAGAATGTGGTATGACCTGTACAGTCAGGATTACCGAGGCTTAACGTCAAGTCGGCAGCAGTTACTAGACTGGCTGAAGTCTTTAGAAAGCAGCACGGGCATTCCCCTATCACGCACGATTTTGAGTGGTTTTTCCCAAGGTGGTGCGATGACGCTCGATGTGGGGTTAACGCTACCGTTCGCTGGGTTGGTGTCTTTGAGTGGCTACTTGCATTCAACACCTCAGCCTGCTGATGGGGATGCTTTGCCACCTGTCTTGATGGTGCATGGCAGACAAGACCAAGTCGTACCTCTAGGGGCAGCGCAACGCGCCAGGGATACCTTAACCACTCTAGGTGTGGTAGTGAAGTATCAAGAATTTGACATGGGGCATGAGATTGCACCAGCCGAGTTGGAGTTGATGCGAAATTTTGCGATTGACTGCCTTGCTTGAAGCGGTAAACTCAGAACTTACGCAAATTTTCTTTTGAACAGGCATTGATAGGCGCGACTAGCTATTTGTCCCTACTATAGTTGGTATCCATACGTAAGTCCTAAGCTGCCAAAAATCTATCCTCGGATAGAAGCTAACCGTATCTAGTCACGCTCTACTTTTTTCAAAAGAAAACCCAGCGCCCATTGCACTGGGGAGTGAGCCTATCAATCATGTCGAATGCTCTGAATAGAGTTGCGGAGCATTTTGCTGTATGTATCTGAGTCATGCAACAATAGCAGCTTGATAGCGTTCCTGGACAACGCAAGCCGAAGCTTATCTCTTGTAAGACCACTGGGTAGGTAGCAGATGTGTAATCCCGATCAAATTTGTCTTCTATCCTTGGTTTGTCTAGCTAGCGTGGGGTTTATCATGTTTGCCTACTTCTGTGCCTTATCCAACTAACTGGCTGAACAAACAGCTAAATGTAGGTTAGTTTAGAGCTTGTCCCTACCCTGCAACCATTTTGCGATCGCCTGCCTCATTCCCTTACTGGGTAACTTCCAAATTCTTCAGGATCAGGTCAGCTCTGGGTCCAAACCCTTCTGCATACTCCATTGGATAATGAGTAACGACATAAAAGGCTTTGCCATTCGCCTCTCCAATGTACACCTCACCGCCTATCGGTTCAGAACCTGTATTTTGCTGATAAATGATTTTCTCCTTTGCCCAGGAATACGGAACCTCATCAGTCCGTTCAACAACTTTCCACTGATTACTCTCAAGCAGTCCTCGCTCTTGCGTAACTAACTCGTTTATCTGTTCTAAAGTTGTCGCCTGTGCCGGAAAGAACAGGCGAACGTAGACATTTTCATTTTTCGTTCCACCTGCATTGAAATAAAACCGAGTACCTGTTCCTTCACCGGAACCCCCGGATTCTGCAATAAAGTCCTCTTCAGGGTAATAAGTAGTAAAGACTGAGCTAGCTTCCTCAAAAAGCTTCAGCGTTACCGGAGTTGCTTCCCCTTCAACACTAATTGTCTCAGTTTTGGTGTTGGGTCGTTGTGATGCTGCTGTTGTCTGGGGAGCTTGCTCGGTTTGATTCGTCTCTGTTGCTGGAACTTGAGCCGTTGAACGAGATGCAGAGCTATCCTGTACAGAATCGCCCCCATTCACAGCATTGACTGCATTCTCGGAGCGAGAAGCACAGGCCGCAACTGTACTGAGAACCAAGATTGCCGCTAGTAAAGAGAAAACTTTAGGAACTTTCATCTTAATTTTTGTATATCCACTTACTAATCGATCCTAGATAGAGACAACCTTTACGGTCTCTACCTTGTTCAAGATTTCCCAGTGGCATCTATAATCGAGACCGTGCGCCTGTAGAGACACTCCAGCAGCATGTCTCTGCTTGTGACACTTGACCCAACTGGTACGTTGGGTGTGACCAGCCGTTCTTTGGGGGCTGGATGCTTCGGAAGCCAGCAATCAACGTTAAATTAACAAGTAAGTATCTAAAAACCCCAAGTAGGCACGTTACCTGTTCGCAATATATAAGAGGCATCCATGCCAAGAACTCAACGGAACGATAACTTCATTGACAAAAGCTTTACAGTAATGGCAGACCTTATCCTGAAGATGCTGCCTGCCAATAAGAGAGCCAAAGAAGCTTTTGTCTACTACCGAGATGGTATGTCGGCTCAAGCTGAGGGTGAATATGCCGAAGCTTTGGATAACTACAAGGAAGCTCTCCAGCTAGAGGAAGACGCCTACGATCGCAGTTATATTCTCTACAACATGGGGCTGATTTACGCCAGCAACGGCGATCACGATCAAGCGTTAGAACTGTATCATCAAGCGCTTGAAAACAACCCCCGTCTTCCCCAGGCACTTAACAACGTAGCTGTGATTTACCATCATCTAGGAGACAAGGAAAAGGAAGCCGGAAACTCAGAAGCGGCTGAAGCGTGGTACGACAAAGCTGCTGAATATTGGAAACAAGCAATTCGCCTAGCCCCCAACAACTACATTGAGGCGCAAAACTGGCTGAAAACCACGGGGCGTTCCGCGATGGATGTCTACTTTTAGTCCATTGTCAGGGGTCAGGAGAGAAAAACGTAAGGTGGGCATTGCCCATTATTTCCTCCAGGCATGAACTACAGAGTTTTAGAAGGCAATGTCCACTTGACAACTGACAACTGACAACTGATAACTGACAACTGATAACTGACAACTGACCATGTCCATAATTGACCGCGAACAAGTTCATAAAGTTGCCAATCTTGCTCGGTTGGAGATGACACCAGAGGAAGAGGAGCGAATGACGGCTCAGTTGAGCAGCATTCTAGAGTATTTCCAACAGTTGAGCGAACTAGACACGACTGATGTACCGCCAACTACACGGGCGATTGATGTCAGTAATGTAACCCGACCAGATGAGCTACAATCCTTCCCTAACCGGGAAGCCCTTCTCAAGGAGGCTCCCGACCAAGATGGCGACTTCTTCAAAGTCCCCCAAATCCTCCAGGCAGAGGAAGGATAATCCAAAATCTAAAATCCAACATCCAAAATTTGTAGTCCAACAGGAGGTAGTGATGGCATTGGGTCAGCTAGTCGAAGGAAAGTGGGTTTCCAAGCGAGAGCAGGAAGACTCAAAGGGACGCTTCCTCCGCCCGTCAACTACATTTCGCGATCGCATTACGGCTGATGGTTCAAGTGGTTACAAAGCAGAGGTAGGTCGCTATCATCTCTATATCTCTTGGGCATGCCCTTGGGCAAATCGAACCGCAATTATGTGGAAGTTGAAAGGGTTAGAGGACGCCATCAGCCTCTCTGTGGTCGATCCAGTAATGGGTGAAGAGGGCTGGGTGTTCTCAAATTACCCAGGCTCCATTCCCGATACCGTAAACGGTACTCAATACCTTCGGGATATCTACCTCAAAGCTGAACCGAACTACACAGGACGAGTGACGGTTCCAATTCTCTGGGATAAGGAAACCAATAAAATCGTCAACAATGAATCCCGTGAGATTATGCGGATGTTCGATACAGAACTTGACGCTGTTGCCAAATCAGACGCCAATTTCTATCCAGAGGACTTACAGGAGACAACCGATAAAACGATTGATGCAATCTATCAACCCATTAATAACGGTGTCTACCGAGCAGGATTTGCTACGACACAAGAAGCCTATGAGGAAGCCGTAACAGAACTATTCGACACCCTCAATTACTGGGAAGGGGTTTTAGGAAAGCAACGGTATTTGTGTGGAAACCGCATTACTGAAGCCGATTGGTGCATGTTCACCACATTGTTCCGCTTCGATGCTGTCTATTACGTCCACTTCAAGTGCAACCTGCGCCATATTTACGAATACCCCAATCTCTGGAATTATCTTCTAGACCTCTACCAGCAGCCAGGGGTCAAAGAAACCTGCAATCTTGAACACATTAAGCTGCACTACTACAAGAGCCATCCCAACGTGAATCCGCATGGACTTGTTCCTACAGGACCAATCCTGAACTTCGATACTCCTCATAATCGGGAGCAACTAATATCAATTACCTAGATGTTTGCTACAGATGATTGACAGGGGGACGTGGGGACGCGGAGATTAATGTGTAGCAGCATTTTAGAGAATTGATATATAGCAGTCGCCAAGGCAACTCTTGACTCTCGCCAAATACTGAAACCTTGACCCGTCGATATGCATCCCTTCTACCCTGGAGCCCTCTGCCTTGCCTCAACGACAAATATTAATGCCCACCTACTTACAACCCGTTTCCAATCAGAATGAACGACGCCCAATAATAAGGATGGCTGAGGCGGTTAGTGACTTCGGGTGATAGGTTCTGACGACTGCGTTCTATGACACTGAGGCCT
>JAIUYC010000541.1 GCA_020216575.1 Coleofasciculus sp. S288
GATGGCGAGGGAAATAGTACTTAGAGTCAGGGCTGGCAAGACTAAGTGTTTCAATACGTCTTGTAGTACTTTGAAGTCCAGTTGAAGCAAAGCATCCAGAACGTAAAAGCCAGTGATGGGTTTGAAGTTTAATCCGGTATCAATGCTGAGTCGCCCGCTCGGAGGTAACCAGTTTAGATTGACAGCAAACAAGTAAATCAAGAGTAGCCCAAGCCAGTACACAGGTAACGAGACACCGAGTAAAGAGCCACTCATTGTTAGATTATCCCATACAGTATTTTTACGAACTGCCGCTAAAATTCCAACGGGAATCCCGACAAGAGTTGCAATTAAAAGAGCAGCAACCGATAACTCAAAAGTAGCAGGCCAGCGGATTTTGATTTCCTCGGCGATGGGAACACCACTAATGATGCTTGTGCCGAAGTTGAAATGAATGAGATTTGATAGGAAGGTTATGTATTGGATGGGTAAAGGCTTATTTAAGCCTAATTGCTCTCTAATTGCCTCAACTTGCTCCGGCGTCGATCGCTCTCCCACCATGACTAAAGCTGGATCGCCCGGAATTAGGTGCAGGAAGGTGAAAACCAGTAGTGTAATTCCGAGGAGAACGGGAATTAAGTTAAGAAGGCGTTTAGCAATGTACATGTTCAGGAGGCTCTCCCCTCACGACTTCGTCACGTTATCTAATGGCTCAGAACCCAAGGGGCTTGGAGTCCAACCCTTCACGGTTTTGCGTTTGGCTAAAAGGGGTTGGGAATGGACGATGGGTATGCGCAACGCTTCCCGGTGGAGAATTTCGTCTACTTGGGCATAGATTTTTTGTCGCTCTGCCTTGTCGCGACTGGAGCGTCCCCGTTCTAAAAGCTGAAAGAGTTGCTCATTTTTCCAGTTTCCTAAGTCTTGGGTAGCACCGGGTCCGAAGTGAGCGTAGTAGAAGTTATCGGGGTCGCCATAGTCACCCGTCCAACCCAGCATGAAGGCTTGGAAACCTGGGGGTTTGTTGCGATCGCTAAGGTAAGCAGCCCAGTCTTTGGTTTGTAGATTAACCCGAATCCCGATCGCACTTAAATCTGCGGCAAAGGCTTCCGCAATCGGTTTCGGGTTGGGGAAGTAGGGGCGGCTGACTGGCATGTACCAAACGTCGAGGTCAAAGCCGCCTGGGTAGCCAGCTTGAGCGATGATTTCCTGAGCTTGCTCTGGGTTGAATTGAGTATCGTAAACGCTGTCTGATTGGTACTCTTGAAGCGAGGCAGGCGTGAAGTGAGGAGAGCTTATCCCCAAGTCGCCCCAAAACGCTTGGACGATCGCAGGCTTATTGATGGCTTGGGCGATTGCTTGCCGTACCTCTACTTTTGAGAGCGGTTCGTAGCTGGGGTTGAGTGCTAGGTAGCCGACGTTAAAGGACGGGCGGTATATTGCTTCTATATTAGAGTCGCTCTGAATTTCTCGGAGCTGATCGGGGGTCAGATCCACCGTCAAGTCAATTGTTCCTGCTCGCAGTTGCGCTAACCTGGCGGCTGGATCGGTGATAAAGCGCATCACCAACTGTTCTGTTTTAGGAAGACCTTTTTTCCAAAAGTTTGGATTCTTCTCCAAGACAATGCGATCGCCACTACGCCATTCCTTGAAAATATAGGGTCCAGTTCCTACGGCTAGGGATGCTGGAGTGCCGTATTGTGCGCCTGCTTTTTTGATGGCATCAGGGCTGGCAATCCCGAAATAGCCAGATGCGATCGCGGCGGGGAAGGCAGCAAAGGGCTGCCGGAGAAAGAATTTCACCGTGTCCGTCCCTTCGGCGACTACGTTTTGTAGCAACGAATCCGGATCGCCCTTATAACCGCCGAAAAGGTTTGACCAAACCTCGTAGGTTTTCCCAGCATCCCGGAAGCCAAATTCATGCTCCGGGTCCCACCACCGCTCGACGTTAAACTTTACGGCTTCTGCATTCAAGTCAGTTCCATCATGAAACTTGACTCCGGATCTCAGTTTAAACGTCCATGTCTTGCCATCTTCAGACGCCGTCCATTCCGTCGCCAAAGCTGGCTCAAGTTCTGTGGTTCCTGGTTTAGTCTGGAGCAGGCGATTGTAGATTTGGTACTGCACCATGGCTGAGTTGCCATCCATGATATTCCCAGGCTCCAAGTTCACAGGTTGTCCGCCTGCACCGAAGATGAGTACGTCTTCTGGGACAGCCGTCGGACTGCTTGTGGGTGAAGGGCTGTTACTCACCTGGTTCGTTGGGGAACCATAGCAGGTTGAGAGAGCGATCGCTAAGGCGAAAGCGACAATCCCCAAGAAAATCGATCGCCCTTGATTCCATCGCCTCATTTGACTAACTCCTTCCTCGAAAGGGTTTCCGGGTTGTATCTGAACTGATACCACAACCCTCAGACAAAACATATTAAGCTGATATGCCTCTACTCTGCATACCCCAAACGGGAGCATTTCATGGCATTTCTGCTCAGAAGTATGAAAAGACAACCCAGATCCCCGACTTCTTTGTTGAAACCCTAATGCCGCTGAATGAATTTGATTCAGAAGTCGGGAATCTGCCGAAAATCCCCTATCTTCAACTGGGCAGAATGAGCTGAACGTTCATGATTGCTCGCGCCTTGCTAATTGTTCTCTCACCCAAGCCCGAAATGCTTTCATCGTCGCATTTCTTCCTCTAACTTTGCTTTGTTCTACAAAATCATGGAGAACATCAGCAATGGGTAAAGTGGGAAAAGCCAAGCTAGTTTCTGACTCAACGTATTTACCAGACTGAAGAATATTAATTTCTATCTTTTGTCCATTATAACGCCAGAGTTCAGCCACTCCTAATTCTTGATAATTATTAAACTTAGTCCTCGATGTAATATCAATTTCAATTGCCAATTCTGGCGGCGGGTCAATTTCTAAATTTAGTCGCTTCTTCCCTCTGATTTGGGCTTCATTCCGAATATAAAAACAATCATCAGGTTCAACGGCTTGTTTCATTGCTTCATTCTCAAACGTCGTTGAACCAAGACTCCTAAACTCAATATCCATTTCTTCGAGAATTGCCTTGACAAAATCTCCAATAATGACTTTGTCATCTTCATGTTCGAGCAGCGGAGTCATGATTTCTAGCATTCCATTACTATAAGAAAGCCTCGCACTGCGACTCTCTCCCAAATTTTCTAAGATATCTTGAAATTGCTGCCAACTAACATTTTTTAATAGCAATTGATGTCCAGGGGGGACGATGATTTGTTCGAGGGCTAACAGCATTGTTCCTCTGTCCAAAATTCAACTAAAAACTTCTTAATCCAAAATCCCCAATCTAGATTTGGGCATAGAATAGGGGTTCGGTGGGCATTGCCGAGTAGGTTAACTCAGATCTTGCACCTGGCGGTTGAAACCGCAGCTATACAAACAAAACCTGCCTCCGCAGGTTACAAAACCCTTGATTTTTGGTTAGTCCGCGCAGGCGGACTTGGAATGCAATAGCCCCAGAATTCCATTCTGAGGGCTGGGTGCAAGATATGAGTTAATCTAGGCAATGCCCACCCTACAACTGTGGCAATTTTCCGTTCCACCAACCTTTGTCAAGCGGGTTTTGCTTGTGTGGTTCCGTGATTTCCCATCGCCAAGGATGTGAGTAGAAGGAATAAGGAGCGATCGCACTTCCTACTCCACTCCCTACAATTATCTTGGCTCTCGTGCCATCAAATTTAGCAAGACTCAAGCTCAAAAGCCGAAATCTCTAGCTGCGAGTTCCAAATTTCCAGGTGAAAGCGGCATACTCCGAGTTCTGAACGCCAACGTTTCCGCTTAAAACAACAAAGTTCTTGTTTTAGTCAGCAAAGTTCCCACTTAAAACAACAAAGTTCTTGTTTTAGTCGGCAATGTTCCCACTTAAAACAACAAAGTTCTTGTTTTAGTCGGCAATGTTCCCACTTAAAATAACAAAGTTCTTGTTTTAGTCGGCAATGTTCCCACTTAAAATAACAAAGTTCTTGTTTTAGTCAGCAAAGTTCCCGTTTAAAATAACAAAGTTCTTGCTTAAGACAGCAACGATCGCACTCAAAGCGGCAAACACCGACTTTTTAGCTTGAAGGTTCAAGTCTCACAAGGGAAGCGATCGCGTTTTTTCCCCATCACTCTTGCACAAACTGGCTAACTTCCTCCACAGACACCACATCTGCTAGGGGCATGGCATGTCATGCCCCTACAATTGATGCTTGAGAGACTTTCTTTGCGTAAGTCCTGAGCGGTTTTTTTGCCACGTCTTTTTGGGATGAAAACGGAGATGGTTTGCCCGAGAATGAAGACCCAGTTAGTGTTGATAGTTTAGTGGGTACATTTAAGGGATTTCCAAATAAAAAAATATCCTTGTAGGGGCGGGTTTAGGGATTAAATTGGGCGACGAACCGATAACCTCACAACAAAACCCGCCCTCCTTTAATCTCA
>JAIUYC010000542.1 GCA_020216575.1 Coleofasciculus sp. S288
GACGGTGAGCTCAGCCGAACCGCGCTCAGTCGAACGATTTTGGGGGGCGTTAGCGTAGCGGGACGAAGCCCGGCTGGGAGGTTCCCACCCAGCTTAAGTAGCGCCCTGGATTTTGGAGTTTTGGAGTGTTCGTCAGAACTGATACTCTCTATTCCCAAATCGACTTGCACCTGATAGAAATTTGCCTGAACAGCCAAAACTGTCCCCAGTAGCGGCGTTGACACTAGGGACAACTCACTGTCAGGTGGTTTCTCATTCATGCAGAAGCTAGCGGACGACGCACCCTCAATGCAAAGTAGTTTGTGCGGTCTTCAACTGCCTCGATGGGGTAGCCCTCCATCGCCAAACTATCCGGTACTTGCTCAATCGGTTCCCCCGGATCGAGCCATACTTCGAGTAAGGTTCCCGGTGTCATTTGCTCTAGGCGAAGTTTCGTGCGCACGAAGTTAATCGGGCAAGGCGTCCCCCGCAAATCTAGCTGGGCATCAGGCGTTTGGTTTGGTGTTGATGTAACTGAGTCACTCATCCCCGAAACAGCCCTCCTAGAAATCCTTCTAGACCTCCTTTCCCAGTGCGATCGCCTTTGATCTTCGCTAACTTCTCCAGCAGTTCCCGTTCCTCAGTCGTAATTCGGGTGGGAATGTCAATCAAAATTGTAATCAGATGATCACCGCGACTCACCGGATTTCCTAATCTGGGGACACCATGATTTTCCAATGTCAATACTGTACTCGGCTGGGTTCCCGGTGGAATTGTTAACTCCACAGGACCATCCACGGTGTTGACTTCCAGACGACATCCTAAAATAGCCTGTAAGTAGCTAATCTTAATCTCAGACAGGACATTGATTCCATCCCGCTGAAACTCGGCGTCCTCCTCAACAAACAAATAAACGTATAAATCTCCTGGAGGACCCCCACGCAATCCCGCATCTCCTTCTTTAGAAACGCGCAATCTCGTGCCGTTGTCCACTCCCGGTGGAATAGTGATTTTGAGCTTTTTCGTTTCTTGTTTGCGACCCGCACCGCCACAAGATTCGCACTTGTCCTCAATCACCTGTCCCTCACCGTTACAGGTAGGACAAACTGACACTTGGGTGAAACTGCCAAAAGGCGTCCGGGTGGCGCGGCGTACTTGCCCCGTTCCGCTACAAGTTGGACAGGTTCGAGGTCTGGTGCCTGCTTTAGCACCTGTGCCGTTACAAACGTTACAGTTTTCTAGATGAGGAATCCGGATTTCCTTTTCACCACCAAATACGGCTTCTCGAAATTCCAGCTTCAAGTCTAGGCGCAGGTCATCTCCCCGAATTGGACCTCCTCGCCGACGAGTCGCTTGCTGACCCATCCCACCAGCAAAGCCGCTGAAGAAGCTTTCAAAAATATCGGCAAAACCCATATCGCCCATATCGCCGAAGCCCATACCAGGTCCATTGACTCCCTCTGGACCAAAGCGATCATAGCGAGCTCTGGTTTCTGGTTCTGACAGAACTTCGTAAGCCCGATTAATCTCCTTAAAGCGCTCTTCAGCTCCTGGCTCTTTGTTTACGTCCGGATGATACTTACGCGCAAGGCGACGGTAAGCACGCTTTATTTCTTCTTTATCGGCGTCGCGAGAGACACCTAGTAGTTCGTAGTAGTCAGGCATAGAGCGCTGAGCTTTGTTTGGTTACTTAGTAGGGGTGGGTTTGGGGTAAGGCAGTGGGTGAATGGCATGCTACTTGTGCATTTCATTATCACCCATACATCTATCCTTATGTCTATCAAAAAAAGAAGCTAATCGCTAGCTGCTTTGACTAGCTTAGCTCAGTCAACTTTCTCGTAGTCAGCCGTTACTGTCTCCTCATCAAAGTTTAGAATTAGGTCATCTTCATCATCTTGCTTTGGTTCATCGCTGTTATTGAATATTTCCGCAGGTGTCTTGTCTTCATCCGGACTGGCTTCTTCATGCGCTGAAGTCTGGCCTGCGTTGGCGTAGGTGTAGATAAGATTTCCAATAGCAAACAGAACTTGTTGGAATTCTTCGAGTTGATGTTTGACTTCTTCGACACCCAGCGAAGTGCCTGACATTGCCGCTTGGATCTGCTGTTTTTTCTCTTCCGCCTTCGCCTGAAGCTCTTGAGCCTGACCGATCTGATCGATCAAGTCCTTATTGTCCTTAAGGGTCGATTCGTAGCTGTAGAAGAGGCTATCGGCTTGGTTCTTGAGTTCAGCCATTGCCATGCGGCGGCGGTCTTCTTCCGCAAACTTTTCAGCCTCTACGCGCATCCGTTCTACTTCAGAGGCACTCAATCCACCCGTATTGGTAATCCGAATGCTTTGCGCTCGACCCGTGCCTTTATCAGCAGCGGAGACTTTGAGAATTCCATTCACATCGATTTCAAAGGAAACCTCGATTTGAGGGACTCCACGGGGAGCGGGTGGGATGCCTGTGAGCAGGAATTTGCCAAGGCTTTTATTATCCTTGGCCATAGCCCGCTCACCCTGCAACACATGAATTTCTACGGAAGTCTGTCCATCTGTTGCCGTGGAAAACACCTGGGACTTACTGGTTGGAATGGTCGTGTTGCGCTCAATGATTTTCGTAAAGACTTCTCCAAGGGTTTCGATGCCTAGGGAGAGGGGAGTGACATCCAAGAGTAGCAAGTCTTCGACTTCACCCCCTAAAACGCCACCTTGAATGGCAGCGCCTAAGGCAACGGCTTCATCGGGATTCACCGACCGATCCGGCGTTTTCCCATTGAAAAACTTTTTAATTGCCTCTTGTACGGCTGGGATGCGTGTTGACCCCCCGACGAGAAGAATGCGGTCAATATCTTCTCGTTTCAGGTCAGAGTCCTTGAGAGCTTGATTTACGGGTTCGATTGTCCCTTCTATCAGCTCGCTAGCCAGTTCTTCAAATTTGGCACGGCTGAGTTCCATCTCCAGGTGCTTCGGTCCCGTCTCATCAGCGGTGATGAATGGTAAGTTGACTGAAGTTGTTACCATGCTGGAGAGCTCGATTTTGGCTTTTTCAGCGGCTTCTCGCAAGCGCTGGAGTGCCATTTTATCACCTGTCAGGTCTATGCCTTCTGTTTCCTTGAACTTCTCGACCATCCAGCGAACGATTACGTTATCGAAGTCATCGCCCCCCAAATGATTGTTGCCGGAGGTCGCTTTCACTTCAAAGACGCCGTCCCCCAGTTGCAGGACAGACACGTCAAACGTGCCACCGCCCAAGTCAAAGACTAAGATGCGTTGTTCTTGATCCTGTTTGTCTAAGCCGTAAGCTAGAGAAGCCGCTGTTGGCTCATTGATAATGCGCAGTACTTCCAAACCGGCAATTGTGCCAGAATCCTTTGTTGCCTGCCTTTGAGCGTCTGTGAAGTATGCCGGTACCGTGATTACAGCTTGAGTTACGGGTTCTCCTAAAAAAATTTCCGCATCCTGCTTCAACTTTTGCAGGATCATGGCGGAAATTTCCTGGGGGGTGTAGTTCTTGCCCCGAATTTGGACATCAACGGTATCGTCACGCCCTTTGACACAACCATAGGGAACCCGCGATCGCTCTGCAACTGTGTCATCCCATCGACGCCCGATAAAGCGCTTAATACTGTAGATTGTATTTTCTGCATTGGTCACAGCCTGCCGCTTGGCTAGTTGGCCGACCAAGCGTTCGCCGCCTTTGCCAAATCCCACCATACTTGGGGTTGTTCGCCCACCTTCCGAGTTGGGAATGATGATGGGCTGACCTCCTTCTAAGACAGCGACGCAACTATTGGTCGTGCCCAGGTCGATGCCAATGACTTTTCCCATAGCGCTTTTGTATATCGGTAATGTTTTTTCAGTTTTAGTTGAGCGAGAGGCCAAAGCTGACCTCAGCCTAGCTCAACATTTCCTTGATTTTAATTAGAGCGACCGATGCCAAAGAATGGTTAATGCAGCCTTCTGTTTAACCTTCTGTTGGTTCTGAAGTACCTTCCTCCGAGGTTACCACGGGCTCCGGAGCAGCAGCAACTTTGACCATTGCATGACGTAGTACGCGCTCGCCCAAGAAATATCCCCGCATTAACTGTTCGATCACGGCTCCTTCGGGGTATTCATTCGTTGCTTCCCGCATCACGGCTTCGTGGAGATTTGGGTCAAACTCTTGTCCTTCCGGACGCATGGGAGAAACTCCAAGCCGCTTCAGTCCGTCTACTAACTGTTTGTAAACTCCCTGATAACTTTTGTGGATTGCCATTTCCCCATCGGTTTGAGGCTTGATTTGCGATCGCGCCCGCTCAAAGTTATCCACTACAGGCAGCAACTCCGTGATCGTAGACCCTTTGATTTGCTGTTCCAAGTCCTCTTTTTCTTTTGAGGTTCGCTTGCGGAAGTTATCAAAATCTGCGGCAATCCGCACGGATTGATTTTTAAAGGAGTCGCATTGCTGAGTCAGAGTTTCTA
>JAIUYC010000543.1 GCA_020216575.1 Coleofasciculus sp. S288
CAGTCTTAGCTGGAATTGTCTTAAAAGTGGGGATTAATATCATTGATTAGGGCTTTCTCAAACGGGTTCACAAAATTTCTTGGAAGGCAGCCGGAATTGTCTATACTGTGGTGCTGCTAACGGTGTTTGTCGATTTAATGATAGCCGTAGCTGTAGGGGTATTTATCGCGAATATCTTGACGATTGATCGCCTCGAAGAACTCCAATCTAAGTCCGTGAAAGCGATTACTGACGCTGACGATCAAATTGTCCTCACTACCGAAGAAAAGCAACTTTTAGATTTAGCAAACGGGCGAGTTTTACTGTTCCATCTCAGTAGTCCAATGATTTTTGGGGTTGCCAAAGCCATCGCCAGAGAACACAGTGCTATTGCTAATTATGATGTTTTGATTGTCGATTTAGGTAAAGTTCCTATCCTGGGCGTAACCTCTTCTTTGGCGATCGAAAATGCGATTCAAGAGGCGATTGATGCCGGACGGGACGTGATAGTTGTTGGGGCAACCGGGAAGGTAAAACGTCGTTTAGAAAAGCTGGGTATTGCTGGTTTAATTCCCGGACAGTACTGGATGGGCGATCGCCTTAGTGCACTCCAAGAAGGTTTCGCTCTAGTCCGCGAAAAGCAAGGCTATAGCTACGATGAAACGGATAAACCTTTTCCTTCTCTTTCTTAATCAAAACGTATTCGTGCAGGGGGGTTCAAAACCCCCAAAATCACTGTCAACAGAAGATTGTAGGCTATCAAAATCCCTGGTCTGTCAAAAATGTCCAGAATCTAGTCTAGGTAAAGGTTTTGAAGAGTGCGATCGCGAATCTATATTCAAGACAAAATAGGTGGAAGTCCTACCTCTCTCGGTGCAACGAATGTGTCATTAAACCCCACAACTATATCGTCAATCGTTCTCGCTTCCACAAGTTCTCGGTGAAGTTGTCTACGCTCAAACTCCTCCTGAATGCCACCAAGGATGTACACGATTAACCTCGCGGCTAAATCTCGTCCAGAAATGAGGATTCGCTTTTTGCTGGGGTCGTATAAAACGCCGTACCAGAGAGATTCCGGATTTTCGATGTGGCTGAATCCCCCCGCCCCGTCATACTTGCGAAGCTTCTCAAAGATGGCATCCAGCGAAAACCCTTTGTTAAAGACGAGACTTCCGATCGCTTGCACTACTGCCACTTGCCCAACCGGACGGAACAGGAGATTCCCTTCTCCTCCACCTTTCTCAAAACTGAAGCGGCGCAATTGATAGGTTTCCGTGCCGTTTTCGACTCGCTGATAACTGGGTAGGGTGGCTAAATAATCGAACAGTGTCTTAAAATCTCGATACCCCTCCTCCAGTTCCTCGTCTTCCGGGCGCAGGGCAATGAGTCCCCGATCCGAAGGCTTCCAGTGAAGGAATTTTTGCCCCAAGTAGCGCTCGGACATATCCTGGAGAGCCTGAAGCGTGGTTAAGACGGTTGATTTGGCGGCAACGGTGGCACTGTCCCAATTGACGCGGGGGTTGCGATCGCTCTCTTCTCGTAAAAGCGGATGGGTGACGGCAACTTTTCTCGCCACAATTGAAAACCCGTCATCCTCATTAAGTAGGCTAAGTTGCCCCTGACTCAACTTCATTGCCATTAGGTTGACGTGAACGAAGATGGAACGGACTCGCCGCTGCGCCTCTTCATAGGTTTCCCCTTTGGCGACGGCGGGAATAAACTCGATACCAATTTTCTCCTTCGCTAAGCTTTGCAGGTAAGCGGGTTCAATTTGGTACTCTTTTCTCAAGTCCTCAACGGTAATTGCATGACCAACAGGCTTTTTTGTTTTGTTGTAGGGTTGGAGCTTGCCAGTTTTGATTAAGCTCATCAATCCTTGGACGCCCATCAGTCGGTGCTGACCATCTAGGGCGAAAATTGCAACATCTTTGACATTCAATAGCCCGATTGTCTCATTATTGTCTAGGGCGGTAAAATCAGATGCTGACTTGAGGGCATATCCCTGCTTGTCCCATTCCGCTGCTTTTGGCTCGTCCACCCATGCATGACTGAGGACAACCAGAATGGCTGGAAATTTATGGGACTTGCGGACGGCTAGATACTGTGCCAAGGGGGCTTGACGCGACCAATCCAACGGACGCTGCTGAATCTCTTCGATGGTTTCCGCATCTCGGATAACGTTGTCGGTGTTAGGGTCGAACTTTTGCTGGAAAAGCGGTAGTTGGGAGGCGAAGCGAACTCGACTATCCAGCCACTCCAGCGTCACTGCGCCAATAAATGCCTCGGTGCTGCCCATATGGGTTTTCTGCACTAAAAGCTGGTCGTCCCGTCCCAAGTGCCTGTCCAGCAGTTCGGCAAGCGCCTCTCGTTCTCGGCGTTTTAGTTCCAAGACTTGGCTTGCAAGGTCGGCGGTTGGGTCGGTAGAGCGATTCATTCGGTTTTTATAAGACTTGAAGTAGTTTTAAAAAACTAACAATCAGAGATTTTGATGTCAATATTAGTTTTTAAAAACTTTAGTATGCGATACTGATGTTACAGGGTCGCATCTACCCATCATCTGTCGCCCGCCAGGGAATACACAATACTTCCCTGGCTATATAAATTAAGATTGCGGTTCTGGGTTGAAGCTGAAGGGCGGTAAGGTCTGTTTGAGACCTGACGGTAAGCCGACTGTCACGATAAACTTCTCATCCCAAGTGCCGATAACACGAGTAAAGAAATAGGAATCACGCTGCTGAGCATCCAACACCTGTTCGACCAAAACGCCTGTCTGGTCGCTCACTCGTATTTGCACACCTGGGGGTAGGTTAGTTCCTGGTGTAGCCCCCAAGACTAGCAACAGCGTCCATTCTGGAATTGACTCGGAGAGTAACGGCCAGGTAACAGCATAGAGTCGTAAGGGCATTCCCGCAAACCGCAAGTCTCGATAAGCTCCACGCGCTTCTAGGGGAATCTCCACACCCGTCTGTCTCAGTTGCATGACAATGGCTTCAAATTCTTCGACAGGCGATCGCATTGCCACAGCAGGGGCTAAACTTGGCAGCAGTACCCAAGACAATTCCTGAGCAAATTCATCCAACTCATTCCACAACCAACGTCCGACATTTACCGCAGGCTGGGTCAACAGTTGCAGTAAATCCGAGAGATGGCTTTGTAGATTTTGAGCCAATGAGGAAACCGCCTCGACACTGGACGTTTGCCGCACACCGCTTTGCACCTGATACACCCAACTGAGCAACTCTGGACTGGTGAGGACAACTGCTCCTTGTTCCCAAGTCAACACTTGCCACAACTGACGCTCTGATGAGTGTAACTGAGGTAACAGGGCTTCCAGTTGCGATCGCATCCGAGCCAGTTGCATAGAGCGTTCCTCGCTGCCGATGACGGGTAAAGGAATCGCACTCGCCTCCAAACCGCGCAGGTAGAGCAACAAACTGTCTGGTTCGCCCTCAAACCAACTCAAGGGCATTTGATACGTCCAGTCTTCCTCCGCTTGTAAAGTCTCATTCGCCCGTCGCTCAACCAGCTGACTATAGGAGAGGAAGCCAGAAATAACAGCCGTTTCCTGTTCTTCTTGAACGTCTACTAAGACGTAAAAATGAGGAATAAATTCAGGTAAATCGACAACAGCTCTAGGCAGAGTAACGTCTTCATCCGTCAAGCTTCCCGTAGCAATTAAGCAAAGGTTAAACCCATTGACCTTGAGATTGCAAACGGCTTCAATCGCATTGGCTTGTGAGGGGTGTAAGACTGAGCAATCGTCCCGCTCGATGTTTAAATCGATCGCTCTTTCCTCCAACCATTGCTCAAAACCGAACAGGGCTAAGGCATGGAGATAAGTCTGCCACTGTCGCTGTTCATGGGGAATTTGAGTACTCAGTTGTGCAGCTTGGATAATCGCCTCGGGTGAGAGGTCAACGGCTTCTGTGGATAGGGCTTCAAAGTCAAGCCAAATCTGTGCGGTAGGATTGGGGGAAGTCGTCATGGCTGGTTGCTCCTAGTGTCGAGGTAGTGGCAGAGTCTGTGGGCAAAGAGGCTGTTGGTCGTCCTTTTCGCAGTTCTGGACTCCGTTTCCGCCTCTTGGATTACGGTAGTAATTTGTTCTAATAAGGCCTCATCTATTCGTTGATTTAAAGTTTGGAGGCGTTCTGGGTTAGTGTAAGTTTTAGCTTGCTCGATGACGCGATCGCGCAATCGCACCAACAACTGCTGTCGGATATCGGCTCGAAATGATTTTAGTTTCAGCAAACGGCTGACTTGAAACTGTGCTTTTAGCTCCACTACTTGTGCAATTTCCGTCATCGACCGTTCCTGACAGTGGAACAGTTGCAAGGCTTTCAGGAATATTTGCGCTCTGTTGGCATCTTGACGCTCTAATTTCCTCGCTCGCTCTTCAGTAACCTGTGCTATGGCCTGATCTAAACAATTTAGGAGTTCTTT
>JAIUYC010000544.1 GCA_020216575.1 Coleofasciculus sp. S288
GGCGGGTTTTGTACAGATGCTATCCATTTGTCCACCGATTTAATCTCTAAACCCGCCCCTACAAGGATATTTTTTTATTTGGAAATCCCTAAAAGTGCGATCGCTTTTTCTGATCCTAGCGAGGAAAACGCTGAAACGCTGTTGCCTTCCTTATCATTGGAAGTAGTGAAGCGAGCAAGAGAACGCTGATATCCTGTGGTAACCTCTGCAAAACCTCTGCCTCTGGTTAAAGACCCAGACCGCTTGGAAAAACGCCTCAAAGAGATTCCCCAAGAACCTGGGGTCTATATGATGCGGGATGCAAGCGATCGCCTCCTGTACATCGGCAAGTCCAAGAAACTGCGATCGCGGGTTCGTTCCTATTTCCGAGAGTCGCAGAGGCTGAGCGATCGCATTGTTATGATGGTGCGGCAAGTGGTGGAGATTGAGTTCATCGTCACCGACACAGAAGCGGAAGCTTTAGCACTAGAAGCCAATCTTGTCAAACAGCACCAACCTTACTTCAACGTCCTCCTCAAAGATGACAAGAAGTATCCCTACATCTTAATTACCTGGTCTGAGGAATATCCCCGGATTTTCATCACCCGCAATCGGCGACTGGCAAAGGAGAAAGACAAATACTACGGTCCGTTTGTCGATGCTGGTTTGTTACGCACCACGTTACGCCTCGCCAAACGACTTTTTCCCATGCGGCAGCGTCCGCAACCCTTATTTAAAGACCGTCCCTGTCTCAACTACGACATCGGACGCTGTCCCGGTGTGTGTCAAAAGCTGATTTCTCCGGAGGACTACCGCAAGACAATCCAAAAAATTGCCATGGTCTTTCAAGGCCGGACGGGAGAATTGCTGGATGTTTTGACCGAGAACATGAATCAGGCGGCGGAGGAACTGAACTTCGAGGCAGCCGCACGGATTCGCGACCAGATTGCTGGGATTAAGTCTCTGAGTGCCGACCAAAAAGTGTCCTTACCAGATGATACCGTGTCGCGGGATGCGATCGCCCTCGCTGCTGACAACCAACACGCCTGCATCCAGCTATTCCAAATTCGTGCCGGTCGGTTGGTGGGACGGTTGGGATTTTTTGCGGAAGTTCCCTCTTTTTCATCCTCTCGTGACCAAGAAGGAGTAGAACCTGGAGCTATTTTACAGCGAGTGCTAGAGGAACATTACCAAAACGCGGATGCAGTGGAAATCCCCACGGAAATTCTGGTGCAGCACGAGTTGCCAGATGCAGAGATGTTGGCAGACTATTTGAGCGAACATAAGGGTCGTAAAGTAACCATCCTTGTTCCTCAGCGCCAAGCCAAAGCCGAACTCATTGAAATGGTGGAACGCAATGCCCGGTATGAATTGGAGCGTACCCAGCGTTTCGCTGACCGCAACACTGAGGCAATGGAAGATTTAGCCACTATCCTCGACTTGCCAGATTTACCTCACCGAATTGAAGGCTACGATATTTCCCACATCCAAGGGTCTAATGCCGTAGCCTCTCAGGTGGTGTTTATTGACGGTCAACCAGCAAAGCAGCACTATCGCCACTATAAGATTAAGAATCCAGACGTTAAGCCAGGTCACTCGGATGACTTTGCCAGTCTCGCTGAAGTCATCCGCCGCCGCTTCCGCAAGTATGGTGAAGATATGCAAATGCAACGAGTCGGAAATCCCGATTGGCCGGATTTAGTAATGATTGACGGCGGGAAAGGTCAGTTGTCCGCCGTTGTTGCCGTCTTGCAAGAGATGAATTTAATGGACGAGTTGCGGGTGGTGAGTCTTGCCAAGCAGCGAGAGGAAATTTTTCTGCCAGGAGAATCACAGCCGTTGTCAACGGATGCAGAACAACCGGGCGTACAGCTATTGCGGCGTCTGCGGGATGAGGCACATCGGTTTGCCGTGACGTTCCATCGGCAACAACGGAGTGACAAGCTGCGTCGTTCCCGTTTAGATGAAATTCCAGGATTGGGGTTTCATCGTCAAAAGCTGCTTTTGGCGCATTTCCACTCGATTGACTATATTCGAGAAGCAACTCCCAAGCAACTGGCTGAGGTGTCAGGAATTGGTCCGCGTTTGGCGCAAGAAATCTATGATTATTTCCATCCGGGTTGAAGAGGGGAGATGCGATCGCGCCTGAGACTAGGGAGTATTTTCAAACTTCCCCGTTATACCAACCGCTAAGGCGGTTAGGACATATATGAATATAGTAGAGACGTTCCACCGGAACGTCTTTACCAAAGTTCGTTTGTCCTAAGCGATGTGTCTGCTGCTATAAATTCAGATTCCCCCCAGCCCCCCTTCAAAAGGGGGGATAATTCAGTCAAAGTCCCCCTTTTTAAGGGGGATTTAGGGGTATCTCCGGGGCAAGAAAACACTCCCTAGCCTTCCATTTTGAGCCATCCAAAGACTCGATCTACTGTTAGTTCTAGTTCAATTCCTTCTAATACTGGCAAGCAAACTGCCTCTGGAAGAGCTTCGCTAACGCTACCTTGGAATAGTTCTGGCTCCTGCCCTGGAAAGAGTACCAGAATACTAAAATCATCGGGGTCAATGAACCACCCTAATCGACATCCATGACGCAGACAGTAAAGAATATTGCCAATCACTTTATTGGCTCTTTGTTCTGGAGAGAGAATCTCAATTGTCCAATCTGGAGCTTGTTGAAAATCATCAGGTACTTCCCCATCAGCAGTAAAGGGAATATGCTTCCACTGAAACACGGCTACATCAGGAACAATTGAGCGACTCCCAAAGCTACACCGCAACTCAGGAAAGGCATATGCAATCTTTTGTTCTTCTGCAACCTGATTAATGACAGCGCAAAGTTTACCCTGCAAGCGGCTGTGTCTACCCTTTGGCATTGGCTTCTGGATAATCTCTCCGTCAATATATTCGCTTGCTGGCTTAGTTTCGGGACGTTTCAGAAACTCCTCTAACGTGATGGATTTGGATGTTGCAGTTGTCATTCTGCTATCCCTAGAGTGCTAACTCTCTTAGCTTATCCTGGCTTTGACACTCTCTGCGTAGCTTGGCGATCGCAGAATATTGTTTTAACTCTCTATCCCTGCATTTCAGAAATCATCCAATCCGAACTCAAGTTTCTGTCTGAACTTTCAGAACTTACGGATGATGAGCGGTTCAAGCAGTCTATTGCTGAGGTAATTTACAGCCTCAACGATTTGTCTGATACCGTAAACTTGCAACGGCGATATCTGAATCCTCGCGCTTGATGCTGAGTAACGGCTAGTTAATTTAGCTTTTGTTAACCCCCCTAACCCCCCTTATTAAGGGGGGAACAAGAAGTGGAAAAGCCTAACTCTCTGTACTCAGGACAGAATGAGAAATAGAAAGTAAAGTGGCTTTTTTCAAGAGTAAAAGTTCCTCTTCATATTCCTTACTAAGGGAGGTTAGGAAGGTTAACAAAAGCGGGGAATCCTGAATATTGCTATCATGAGCTGTTTAGCTTAGGGATTTTTCCTGGGATAAAGGGAGCGATCGCAAAAAACACACCTCCCGGAATCCACAGCCACATTATTCACCGCATCTGAACTGTGGGAGCGATCGCGCTTATCGTTGCTGAAGAGGAGAGATGCGATCGCAGCTCATCGGAGTTTGTTGTCGCCTCGTCATAAGTTGTTACTGGGAATGCACAAGTCATCGTTACCCACACTCAAGCGTTCCTTAAGAACAGGGAAGCGATCATTATGAACGTCGCAGCATTCATAAAGAACATTGAAGCTGTCTTTAATAACCTTCGAGGGTTCTTTATGAACGGGGAAGCTGTCTTTATGAACGTCGAAGCATTCATAAAGAACACGGAAGCTGTCCTTAGCAGCGCCGGGGCGATCGCTTTCCTTCAGCAGAGGGTTAGACAAAGTACGTGAAGCGTTAGCCATCCTGCAGGAAATCGCATCTGGCAGCGAAATTCCTCATCTCAGTGAAGCCATCTGATGCCTCTTTGAAGCTGTGCCAAAATCGAGGCAAGTGTCTCACATTCATGAGTTATGGCTTGGGCATCAGGACAGAGGCTGCAAGGCGGTAAGTACACAATTGAGCAAGAATTAGGTGAAGGTGGCTTTGGTATCACCTATCGCGCTAGAGATAACAATGGGCGCAAAGTTGTGATCAAAACCCTGAATAACAATGTGCAACGCCGCTCAGACTTTGCCAAATTTCAGCAAGATTTCCTGAACGAAGCGCTAAGGTTAGCCAGATGCTCTCATCCTCATATTGTACGGGTTGATGAGGTCATTCAAGAGGGGGCGCTATGGTGCATGGTAATGGAATACATCGATGGGGAAGATTTAGCCACTCGGATTGAAAATCAAGGTGCTTTACCGGAAGCTGAAGCCTTACGCTACATTCAACAGATTGGTGAGGCGCTAGCGGTTGTTCATAATAACGGCTTGTTGCACCGAGATGTA
>JAIUYC010000545.1 GCA_020216575.1 Coleofasciculus sp. S288
TGGGAGCCAACTATCAGCAATTGCCAGTTAACCAACCGAAGTGTCCGGTGATGCATTATCAACGGGATGGTGCGATGGCGTTGGGCAACAATGGGGGCAATGCACCCAACTACGAACCCAACAGTTATGAAGATGCACCGAAGCAAAATTGTGCGTATGCAGAGCCAGCGTTGGACTTAGGGAATGCCAAAGCCGATCGCTACGACCACCGTCAGAGCAATGACGATTACACTCAAGCAGGAGAGCTTTATCGGCTGATGACGCCCGACCAACAAGAGCAGCTCGTCCAAAACATTGTGGGGAGTTTGAGTGGAACGCGACGTGATATTCAGATGCGCCAACTCTGTCACTTCTTCCGGGCAGATATGAAGTACGGTATGCGGATTGCAGAAGGGTTGGGAATTGATCTCGATCCATCGATGATGCCAACATCTGCTCAACCTGCGGGAGTATAGCAATCTGAGGAGCAATAATCAGTCTGAGAACTCCTTGAAAAAGGCTGCTGGAGCGCCGATTTAGTAGAAGCATTTGGCAAAAAGCGAAAGACATGCAGAATGTAGGGGCGAATGACCATTCACCCCTACTTTATTCTTGATTTTTGGAGCCAATCATCGCACGCTCATTACTCGCCTTGTGCTGAACTGACTCTAGCGTTGTCGTTCTCGCCTTCAACATCAGCAGTAAAAAAGGCTTGCACTAATGACCAGAAGAACCAGCAAACTCCGAATCCCAAAAGTATGAGCATCAAAGGAGCGACACCAGCAAAGGGAACCACTACCAGCATCAGTAACAGACCAATTAGTACAAGTTTCACTAGGGGATTGTTCATTTCTAGCTTTGTATAATAGACTACCTGCACTATCTCTGCATTGCTTGAGTAAAGCATCTAACGGGAGACGTATGTACCTGAATAGTTTTTGGCGTTAATAGGCGAGATCGAAAATCAAGGATAGTCGCTCCTTGCTTGATCAGTTGCTTGGCCGGTGTGACACTGAATTACCTACGAACCCATGAACTGCCACAGTATTGCTGCGTCATCCCTATTCAGCCAACGAGAGGTCGTGCTTCTCCCGTAACAAATACTTGACGGTATTGATTAGCTCTTGGGGGTGGCAGAATTTAGAAACGTAAGCATCAGCGCCTTGTTTGCAGCCCCAGTAGAAATCCCATTCCTCTGCTTTACTAGAATACATGAGTACAGCTGATTTGTGAGTTGCAGCATCGGATTTGATTCGGCGACAAACTTCGTAGCCGTTCATCCGAGGCATGATGATGTCCAGAATCACGAGTTCGGGAGAATGGCTCTGAACCAGTTCCAGTGCTTCTACACCATCAGCCGCAAAAATAACGTTGAGTCCGATGCTTTTGAGAAGTTTGGAGAGTATCAGCTGTTGCGTGCGATCGTCTTCCACCACCAGAACTGTACTCATAAGTAATCTTCCATTCCTTCTACGTTTAACTACAGTTTGAGCGAGTGGAATTTCTCAACCTTCTTATACTGCACTTAGGTCTGGACTGTATGGGAGAAGTCGCTAGGCGTTCTTAACGGTTGAACTCGCCTTCGTCTCTCAGAATTCCGCTGGGAAAAGGATGGAACGATATCAGCCCTTTAACGGCTGAGTCAGGCGTTGCTCTATCTTTTCTTGTATTGTAATGTGTCTCAAATCAGTTGGCATGGTGTTTTAACCCATAACACCATCGCACTCTACGAATACCGTGCTGATACCTAGATAAAATATGGAACTCAGATTATTAGATTTTATGACTGCGCTCTTGCGCCGTTTGAGCCTGTCTTGGGAATTAATCCCGAGCATTCCTCAGAGCGTCAGTATCGGGCTCCTGTTCAGCAGAAGTAGGCCATTTTATTAGAGAAGTTAAAACAAACCAAGCTGTTTGACACTTCAATGCCTAAACCCGAATTGTTTATTACATTTAGAGTTACAGAGTCAGAAAAGGAGCTTCTCAAAGTCCCCCTTTTTAAGGGGGACTTTGGGGGAGCTACACTGTCTAAGCGTCACGATTATAACTTTTCAGACATCCTCTGATATCAAGTCCGTTAGTTAGCATTATCGATCAATCTAACGGAAGTTTTTCATGAGCGTCTAGAATAATTTGTTCTGTCTCTTCCCATCCGATACATTTATCCGTTACGGAAACCCCGTATTTTAACTCCGCCAGATTGCTAGGAATTGATTGATTTCCTTCATACAAATTTGATTCCAGCATCACACCAACAATCGATTGATTACCCTCCAGGATTTGTTGAATAATGTCTTCAAAAACTGAAGTCTGTAATTTGTGGTTCTTATTAGAATTTCCGTGGCTACAGTCGATAACAATCCTCGGAGGTAAATTTCGTTTACTTAATTGTTCTTCTACCCATTTGACTGTTGCAGTATCATAATTAGGCTGATTTTTCCCTCCGCGTAAAATGATATGACCGTAGGGATTTCCTGTTGTCTTAAAAATGCTGACCTGCCCCATTTGGTTAATCCCTAGAAAATGGTGAGGGATTCTGGAGGATTGCATAGCATCTAAAGCCACATTAATATTGTTGTCAGTGCCATTTTTAAATCCCACGGGCATGGACAATCCACTTGCCATTTCGCGGTGAGTTTGCGATTCAATCGTGCGGGCTCCAATCGCAGACCAGGAAATCAGTTCAGAAAGGTACTGAGGGGTTATTGGATCTAACGCTTCTGTGGCAACAGGTAATCCTAATTCAGCAACTCTTATCAGTAATTCGCGTGCTTTCAACAACCCTTTTTCAATGTGAAATGAATCATCCATGTCAGGGTCATTAATTAATCCCTTCCATCCTATTGTTGTTCGAGGTTTTTCAAAGTAAACCCGCATCACGAGCAGTAGTTTATCTTTGACTTTCTCTGCAAGCACTTTAAGTTTTTCTGCATAGTGTTCAGCCGAGTGGGCATCGTGGATGGAACAGGGACCAACTACAATAAATTTTCTAGCATCTAAGCCGTCTAGAATATTCTGGATTTCCTGCCTTCCCTTCAAAACAGTTTGTGCCGCTTCCTCAGTTAAAGGCAACTTCTCTTTAACTTGAATGGGAGTTAGTAGAACTTGCGACGCTCCAATATGAGTGTCAAAGATTTTCTTCTGATCCATTTCGATGAGCCCTCCTGATTGCTACTAATCTGATTTTAAGTTCTGAACGGAGCGATTTTACTTCTCATTGCTTAGGCTTCAAATTTATGATAAAGTCTCCTTTAGACAAAAACTAAAGTTAGATAGGGAATGGTATCAAGCCTGAACTAATTCACCTCACGATTGCTAGGAAAACAGTGTCGGCTTGGGAAAGTTATTGCCACAGTCCTTCTCAGCTAGATAACTGTATAGCGATTCTCGCCCCTTGTGGGATAGACCTAGATTCAGGAGTCGTAGGGGCGGGTTTCACCGAGATATCTGCTTCCTACAGCTCAATCCGATAAACCCGCCCGTACTCCAATCATTTGAGAACCACAATAGTACTTATCGCCCTTTTCTCAGTTATTTATGCAAAAAAAGCGAGTAGTCTTAGCTAATTTATTAGGGATCACTGAGCTACCTCAAAACAATGAAATAAATCATGACTTAATCTGTTCGGCTAGGCGCTGCTCTAATTGATCAAGTAATGTATTGACATCCTTACCGATTTGCTCAAAGCAGGCAGGAGGTGGAGTTTCTGGTTCAAACTGAATTAGTTTGAGTTGGTCGTTGCCAATTCCGATAATGAGAACTTCTTTATCGGGTTGATGGGCATCCACAACCCCCAAAATTTCTTGAAGGTAATTTTCAACCCGTTGATTGAGTGCCTCGATCGCTGTTTTAGGGCAATAAACGAAATGGGGCTGGGGTTGTACATCAATTCCCAACGTTTCGTCGCTTTCGCCTCGTTCCAGAAATAGTCCCCAAGATAGCGCTGCCAATTCTTGCTTATTATCTTGAACGAACCGAGCAAGCTGGTGTTTCCAGCGATCTTCTGCCCTCTCCGGTTGGGGGCGACTGAACATGATCATCGTTTAAATTTCGTCGCTGCCACAGCATTTTATCACAGTGGCTAGGACGACTTTTCCCCTCATACCATTTGGGTTTAAACAGGACACATTTAAATTAATGACCAATGACCAATGACTTAACCTAACACTGAACGCGATCGCGTGATTTCCCCAACATTGCATTTTTTTCCAAATACTCAATAATCTTCTCCGCCACATCGACTCCCGTTGCCTTCTCAATCCCTTCCAAACCCGGTGATGAATTAACTTCCATTACCATAGGTCCATGATGCGATCGCAGCAAATCCACACCCGCCACTCTCAACCCCATCGCTTTTGTCGCCCGCACCGCCGTACTGCGCTCCTCTGGTGTCAACTTAACTGCCTCCGCCTTTCCGCCTCGATGC
>JAIUYC010000546.1 GCA_020216575.1 Coleofasciculus sp. S288
ATTAAATTAGTATCAGCAAGACGAATGCGATCGCCTATTGTTGGGCCATAGGTTTCTGCATAAGCTCGACGATCCATTCTGTAACTCATAACTCCCCCTCACAACCGGTGAATCTTGAATTCCTCAAATGTTAGCGGAAAGCCATCTCCATCTGGGGACGCACACATTACACCCACGTTCACGGTTTCTACTGGGGTGAGATAGGCAAGACGCAGCATGGCGTACTCTTCCCCATCCAGAGAGTATTGCACCTCTACAGCCGTGCCGCGTCGAGTGACACGCAGCCAAAGTGAAGCCGGATTTTGCGGCATAGGAACAATAGACCAATCGGAGTAATCTCGGGTGACTACAGCGCTGACTTGTTGCACGCCATTGACAAATTCAATCCCACATTTTAACCAATTGAACTCATCCAGACGGATCATAATTCCCGCTTGGTCGTACAAGTCTTGATACTTGCCAGTGACTTTTACCTCAGCGGTAAAGTTTCCTGTGATGGGTTGATAAAAGAAGTGTCCGTTGTCTCGGATAAAGCCGTAGTGAGTCTCGCGCCAGAAGTCAGTTTTTGCGCCTGAAGTGATGTGAATTGTATCTTGTTGAACAGTCCAAACTGGTGGCTCGTTGTACCATTCCATCGATTTATTGTCCCTCGCGTTGCTCGGTATTTCTTCCGAACGGACTCAGCGCATCCCAATCCGCTAATTGTATTTCCTTTCCGTTCCGAATGAGCCGTTTTTTCAGCCGTGGAAAGTCTGCAATCTCTATCGACTTGCGTTCGCCTGCCATCAAGTACACTAAGTCTTGATCAAATGGATTCCTCAGATGGTGGGCAACGGAGGGAGTCGGGAATCCCATGAAATCCCCAGCACTCACCTCGAATTCTTCATCGCCAATCTCGGCAATCCCTCGTCCTGAAAGGATATAGACGAATTCTTCTTCAGATTCATGGGAATGGTAAATGAAGGACTCTTTACCCGGTGGGATACGCACTAAATGAACTCCCAAGCGTTGCAAACCTACGGCCTCGCTGAGAGAAATGCCGCGAATCTCAGAGTTGGGATTGAGGGGATGGGAGAATGCCTGTTCGGTGATTTGTTGTGCCACATCGGCTCGAATTAGGGGGTGTGGCTTTGGGTTTTCGTTCATTGTGAACTGTGGGTGTCAGATTACAGAGTGTTCTGCCATTGTTGTACACCAGGAAACGTCTTCTTGTTTTGCTCTAGCTCAGGACTTAGGCACAGACGCCACATATTGTAGGGGCGTTAGCGAAGCGGTAGCGAGGAACGAGCGTCAGCATTCGGGCGATAATATCCGCATTCAACCAAGATTTTTCTATCCGTAGGCGATAGCCTTGCCGTAGGCTATGCTTCGCCCTCCTCTAGCGTAGCCAGGGCGAAGCATTTGGAAACATAAACCTGGGATTAACCGATACATAGTCGCCCAAATGCTTCGCCCCTACAGAATTAACGTATGAGGGGTTTGGCCTCCACGAATTCGCCAACAATATCTTTGAACTCCGGGCGGCGTTCAACCCAAGCTACAAAGGTGGCATGCTCGCAATGCGATCGCTATTAAATTCTATAGGGACTTGAGAAACGCGATCGCGCTCCTCCCAATCCCTAAGCTGTTGTGGATTTAATGATCACCCAGAAAGCAGCCAAGATGCTTGCAAACCCTAAATTCCCTCATTTCACCTTTTACCTTTTACCTTTTGCCTTCCTCACTCCTCTACCACCAAATCCCACAATGCATCAATGCTGCTCCCAATGTAGTCTGAATCTTGGTTCTGCTCAATCCATTGCACAACGGCAGGAACAACATTGCTAGATTTTCTGCCTAATTTGACCAAACCATAGGTAGCTCTGGTATAAAGACTGGAATCTTGAGCCGTGAGGTAAGATAGCAGTGTTTGCAATAAGGCTTCAGAGGCATTGCCCAATTTGATCAACGTAAAAGCGGCATTAGCACGCACACGAGTATCATTGTCTTGTAGGCACTCCAGCAGTGCTTCTATTACCCTCTCAGAAGTATTGCCCAACTTGCCCAGCGCCTCAGCAGTATTAGCACGCACACGGGTATCATTGTCTTGTAGGCACTCCAGCAGTGCTTGCACGACTTTCTCAGAGCCATTGCCCAACTTGCCTAACGCTTCCACCACCCTGGAACACACGCGGGGGTCTTTATCCTGCAAGTGTTCCAATAGTGATTTCACCACTGCTTCTGAAGCACTACCCAGCTTCCCTAATGCCAAGGCAGCACTTGGACGTACACTGAAATCCTCATCGCTTAACAGCACTAGGAGTGCTTGCACTACCTTCTCAGAAGCATTACTTAACTTACCTAGTGCGAAGGCAGCCCAGTAACGCATACGAGAGTCTTCATCCTTCAAGCAATTCAGTAGTCTTTGCACTACCATCTCAGATGTATTGCTCAAGTTGCCTAAAGCCTCGCCAGCCCTGCGACGTACAATGGCATCCCTATGTTTGAGTAGTGCCAGTACTGATTCTACTATTTCATCCGAAGCATTCCCTAACTTACCCAAGACTTCGGCCGCTTTGTGACGCACAACAGAATCCGGATCTGTGAGCAATACCAACAGTGCTTTTACTACCTCATCAGAGCCATTGCCCAGCTTACCTAAGGCTTCAATAGCTCTGCGACGTACAATGGCATCTTCATCTTTGAGTAGTGCCAGCAGTGCTTTTACTACCTCATCAGAGGCGTGGCCTAACTTTCCCAACGCCTCAGCAGCCCTGGAACGCACAAAAAGCTTTTTATCCTTCAGTAGTGTCAGCATAGAGGCGATCGCCTCTTCTTTCTCTCCCAGTGCTGCTCGATAATTTTGCAACCGCACCTTATCAATACGATCTGCTGCATTTTTCAATAGTTCCAGAGCTGGAGCCTCAAAGTCAGTTTCATTGAGACTGCAAAGGATTTGAAAAACCTGCCAGCGAACTATCCCACCAACTCGTCGCGAACCACTCGCTTCCAACTCGACCAATTTTTCCAAAATCTCTTGCGGTAGGCGATTATCTGCAACTTTCAAGTCTTTAGGATTTTCAGCAAGGCAACTGCCAGCGAATAGTAAGTCGCGGTGCAGCCATTGCTCGTACTCACTCCCGCAATCCAGAATTGCCTGAATCGCTTTAGCCGCTTTCTTGGGTTTTTGTTGAGCAATCAGCAGCAACAATACCTCTCGCCAGTGGGGGTCATGCAGATGGTCTCGGATATGATTCAGGATGATGTCAAAATCGCCTTCATTATCCGCCTGGTAGTTAATTTCTTGGGCGCACAGATATTCTTGAAACGTCTTATGCACAAAGGCGTAACAATCTTTCCCTTGTTCATTCAGCAACCCCGTGCGATCGCGAATAAACTCAACAAAGCGTTCAGCCTCTTTCCTAGCATGGCGCAGTTCAAGCTGTTTTTTCGTCCTGATAAATTGGCTGAGTTGCTCAATTAATTCATCTCGATCAATCAGCGTGCCACCTTCTTTATCTCCGGTACTCCCCTGAGTATGAATCCAGTAAGCCAGACTTTCCATCAACCCTTGCAAGTCATCCAGCCCCAGATATTGCAACACGGTATGGTTGCTCAGTTCCTTGTTCGCATCCCAGGACGTTAATAGTGTCTCCACTGCCTTGCTATACAGCTTGTAGCGCTCTTTCGGCAAAACGGCTTGATAGCGGTGAATCAAAGCAATAATCGTCAACAACAACGGATTTCGTGCTAGCAGTTTAATCCGCTCATTGTCAGAGAGGCATTTCTTGAGGCTATCTTTACGCCGTTGCGCTTCTGCTTTATCAGAAATACGGCTATCGTACCAGTGGTTAATAAACTCCTCAATCTTGACATCATCAAACGGTTGTAACTCGTAGTGGGGAAACTCCTCGGTTTTGAAAAAATCCCGCTTGTAACCTGCCGGACGCGAGGTAATAATCGCCCGATTTTGCTTAAATTGGCCTAGAAAATTCTCAATCCGTCGCACCACTTCATAGCGCTTGGATTCTTCCGCCACCTCATCCAAGCCATCAAGTAAAATTAGCGCCCGTCCATCCTCCAACCAATACTCAAAGAATCCCGCAGGCAGTGCTTTCACCGCCAACGTTTTCTCAGCAAACTGCCGTGCATAATCAAGAATACCCACATCATCTGAACACCTCGCCAAATCCCGTATCCGAATCAAAATCGGCAACCAATCCGTATCTGCCGATAACCCCAACACATTTACATTTTTCTCTCCTTCCTTACTAGGGGGAATTAAATTCTTCTCTCCTTCCTTACTAGGGGGAATTAAATTCTTCTCTCCCCCCTTACTAAGAGGGATTAGATTTTTTTCTCCCCCCTTACTAAGGGGGGTTGGGGGGGTATGTCTTTGCGCCAACATCACCACAAAATAACTCA
>JAIUYC010000547.1 GCA_020216575.1 Coleofasciculus sp. S288
CGTAGACTGTATCGGCTAACCAAAAGAAGGGAGTTCCATCTTGACGGGTTAGATATCTGTTATTTTCAGAAATTTTTATGTCAGTTCCAGGAGTTTGAGTCTGGGCTAGGGTACTGTGTTGATATTGATAAATGAGGGGGGCAGAAACTAGGAAACAGGTTAATAATCCTAGCGCAATATACTTCAGTTTGGGGAGTTTAGTAAGTAGCGTCATAGTTTATAAAAAGTTGAAAGGTATCTCAAACAACTATTTTTTCTAAAAAATAAATTTTGGTAGCAATCAAAATTGTTTAACATTTTTCCGCAGAATAAATCCAATATCATTGTTGCTCTGCAATCGATAGTTTAGCAAGGATGACAAATCAAGTTATATGATAAATCAAGATTTATTCTAAGCACACAGAGAAAATATGAAAAAGCTTACATTAAGCTCGACCTCTCGACATCTGCAAGTCGTAATGGGTGCATCCCGTTTTTGCAAATATTACTGTAAGGGTGAACAGACGTTTGCTGCTAACGCACCTTAGCGTAGCAGACGCTCCTACAATGCCAAACTTACAAAGTTGGGATGCTCCCGACGTTAATTCCCTGAAATTCTTTAAAATCCACTTAGAAACAAAGTAAACCAAGAACTATAAGTTTTCAGTAAAGTTTTGATAAAGACAATTCAAACAATGTGAAGCTAAGTTGAAGGGAACAGAAAATTTCTAGCCCATTAAGGCTTGAGAATGAAGTTAAATCCAGAGGGCAAGACTAGAGCTGATTTATAAAATAAAGATGAAGTGGATTTAAGTTCAACTCTGGTATGGCGGTTCTCAAATGATAGAAGTACGGGCGGGTGTATCGGATTGAGTCCTGGGGAGCAGATATCTCGGTGAAGCCCGCTCCTACGACTCCCGGACTTAGGTGTATTCCACTCAAATGAGAAGCGCTATAAATCAGCTCTCATTACGAAAGATTCTTCCGAATGTAGCCCCACTTGCCGCCAACAGCTACTAGTGCTAAGCCTTCATAAAATAAATTAGTGTCATCAAATTCTGGCGCGATCGCAATTTTTCCAGTCTTATCGATATAGCCCCACAACCCCTCAATCTTGACCGTTGCCAATCCTTCCTTAAAGGATTTAGCCTCTTCAAATTGTGGCGCAATCACTTGTTCCCCTGTTGAATTAATGTAACCCCACTGATTACCGATTTTGACAAGCGCCAGTCCCTCAGAAAATGAATCAGCTCCATCAAATTGGGGTTGGATTACAATTTGTCCCAGCTTATCAATATAGCCATACTTGTCAGAAACCTTAATCCGCGCTAATCCTTCACTGAAAGAATTCGCTTCATCCACTTGCAACAGGATGACTGGCTTTCCTGTTTTGTCAATATAAAACCATTGGTCACTAATCTTGACAGCTGCTAGTCCTTCTTTGAAAGACGCGGCACTATCAAATCGCGGTGAGATGACAAGGTTTCCTGTCTTGTCCAGATAGCCATACTTACTACCCATTTTGACTAGCGCTAACCCTGACTCCTCCAGAGTTGCTTCACCGAGCAAAAAAAACTCGGCATCATCAAATTGTAATCGACTGACGAGTTTACCAGTTGTGTCAATGTAGCCCCACTTATAGCCCATTTTGACTCGTGCCAACCCTTTACTAAAAGAATCCGCCCAATCAAATTGCGGCAGAATTACGGGTTTTCCGGTTTTGTCGATATAACTATACTGTCCGCTGACTCTACGATGCGTAAAAGTACGTGCTTTAATTTGTGAGGGATTAAAGGGGGTGGCTTGGGCATACGGTCCTGTTCGCAATACTTCAGCGAGGGCATTGTTTTCTTCTCGCAGTCCTTCGTAGAAGAAAAACACCTCTCCTGATATGCCGCGATCGCGATTGTACTGGATTGTTCGCAAGAGCAGTTCTGGACTCATCCGATACGAACCGACTTTGAGCAAAACACCGGGGGATAGATACGGCAGTTGTGCGGGTGTAAACTGCTCTGTAACGAGGCGATCGATTAGCAGTTTGTAACCTTCAAAGTCACGGCGATACAGTTGGGGATGGATTAAATCAACCAATCCCTGGTCAATCCAAGCTTGGGCGTCTTGGAGGTATTCCTCGTATCCCCAAGGGTAGACGCTGGGGGACATGGAGATGATTAGGTCGGGATTGAGTGCAATTAGTTCTCGGTAGAGGCGGGTTAAAAAGTCTGTTAAAATATCTGCACGCCACTGAAGCCATTGGGGGTCTTTGGCATTCTGGGAAGGGTTCTGGTTGAATTGCCGGAAGTAGCGCTCAACCGTTCTCGCGTCGTAGCTGCCTTCTGAGGGAAGTGCAGGCATACGGTCATCACCCTGAATGCCCGTAATCTCATAGTTTTTTACCACTTCTAGCACCAGACTCCGTAGGAAATCCTGCACTTCTGGATTGAGGGCATTCATCCACTCGAAGTTATTTTTTTTCAGCAGGTTGCCACTAGCATCGCGTGCCGCCCACTCTGGTTTTTTAGCGATTATCTGTCCGCCATTTTGGCTAAAGGAACTGGCAAAGCCATACTCGAACCAGGGAATTACTGCCAGTCCAACCCGTTTTGCCTCAACAATCAGTTCTCCTAACGGGTCTCGTCCAGCATAACGCGGGTTAATCTCCAGTCCAAAGGTGTCCCGCATGATGCGACTGGGATAAAACGTGGTGCCATTATTCCAGACGACAGGAAAGACGACGTTGAATCCTGTCTTGGCCAGGAAGTCCATTGCCTCAGCAATCGTTTGCTTGGAATTGAAGACTTGGCTAGCCGTACTTGTCAGCCAAACGCCTCGTGTTTCGGTGACAGTTCCGTCTTGAAGGGGGACGGACTGACGCTGAACCGTCTGATACGTTCTCACCAGTGCCAGTCCTTGGGAGAATGAATTTGCTTCATCCAGTTGGGGCTGAATGGCAAATTTCCCGGTTTTGTCGATATAACCCCACTTCTCTCCGACCTTGACCCGCGCCAGTCCTTCGTTAAAGGAATCCGCTTCTTCAAATTGGGGTGGGATGACGACGAATTCCATTCCAGGAATATACTGTAACGGGACACCCGGAATTTTTAAGGCGCGACAAATAAACGCAGCAACGTCTGCCCTCGTGGCGTTTTGATTGGGGTTGAGGCGTCTGAGGTTGGGGTAGTTAACAACAAGACGCTTTTCAGTCGCGGCAGCGATCGCATTCACTGCATAATTGGGAATAGCAGTCACATCGTCGTAGTACTTTTTGAGGATTTCGCGATCGCCAGTGCTATACTTCAACCCACTGACCAAGGCCACCAACACTTGCACTCGCGGAATCGGTTGGTTCGGTTTGAATGTGTGATCGGGATAGCCAGAGAGGAATCCAGTGCGATAAGCGGCTTGAATGGCAGGATATGCCCAGTGCTTGGCGGGAACATCTTTAAAGGGAATGGCACTCCGCACCGATGGTATGTTGGCAAAAGCCTTGCTCAATAGTGCGGCAAATTCAGCGCGGGTGATGGATGCATTGGGGCGAAATGTACCATCTGGGTAGCCGGAAATCAGGTTTCGCGCTTGTAGCTGGCGAATGCAGTCTTTAGCCCAATGGGTTTGAATATCGGAAAAAGTAGAATTACTGGTCATTTAGACAGAGGCGATCGCTGATTAACGAGAACGTCTTTTTCTCAAGTAAGCCACATCTATCCGAAGGAGTAAAGTTAACTTGGTGGCTGGCTAGTTGTACCCTTGATTTTGGCTTTTAACCTGGCGTCCGTCGATAATCAGCGATTTATAGCAAAAGGTAGAGGGCAGAGGCTTTTATGCAGAAGGGATGCATATTGACGGGTCAAGGTTTCAGTATTTGGCGAGAGTCAAGAGTCGCCTTGGCGACTGCTATACCTGTCTGTTCTGTTGGGTTACTCTTACTTGACTGATAGGAGTTATTATGCTCAGATGCACCTGAAAGCGAAAAGGATTAATATAGCGAACCGCACAAAGCCTTAAGTTCAGCTTCAGTTTGACCGATATGCTGCTGGCGGCAGAGTAAAACTTGACCGGCTCGCTGTTGATAGTACAATCGATGAGCAAACCAACCTAAAGGCGCACCGCCAATTAGACCGAGAACGATACCAATCGCTAAGCTGGAAATAAGATTTCTTCGGGTGATTCTTTCGTGTTCTGCTCTGGGAATATGGTCGTGTTCGGGTGTAGTAGCGCGATCGTGAATCATCTAAAGATTCTCCTTAAGACAAGCTTTTCCTAAAGGAAAGCAAAACTCAGAAGTAGCTACTTCCCTCTTTATGCCTATTTACGAAGGTAGGATATATAGCGATTCTCGATTGACTGGAGTACACCTATATTCACGAGTCGTAGGGGCGGGTTTTACCGAGATATCTGCTTCCCACGGCTCAATC